>CAIQSZ010000024.1 GCA_903874575.1 uncultured Elusimicrobia bacterium | reverse complement strand
GATAGACCAAGGTGCCCGAGGAGCCGCCCACCATGGGCTCGCCCCAATCCGGAAGGTACGAGGTCAACTGCTGGGGGCTGTTGGTCGTCAGGACGCCGGTGGGGTCGAGATAGTCCGCGTATAAATTCCCTCCGAACACCGTTCCCCCCGACGCGGCGACCGACAGAATGGTGGCCGCCTCGGTGGGGCCGTCGGTCACGACGCGGACGCCGCGCACGGAGGGATTGATGGTGGTATAAAGGCTGTTGGAGCTCTGGCTGCTCCAATCGCCCCCGATGGCGCCGCCCCAGGTCCTGTAGCGCAGATAGGTCGAACCGTTGTCGGTGTAGGCCAGCACGAGCCGCGTGCCTCCGTTCGTCCAGGCCATGTCGAAAGGGGCGATGAAGCTTCCGGCCGCCGGCTGAACGCCGGCGACGTTGGTCCCGGGGAAGGTCACCCATTTGGCGCCGTCCCACTGGATGGTCACCACCCTGTTAGCTCCGGAGTTCAACCAGGCGCCGAGCGCGATCGTGTTTGAGTTCGGCCTCGGCGCCAACTCCATCATCGCGGCGCCGTAGGCGCCGTTCGTCGTGAAGGACGAAGTCTTGACGGCGCTGGCGACGTTCGTGCCCGTGAAGCTCCACGAGCCGACGGATTGCGTGAAGGAAGAGAAGTACACGCCCGCCCCGACGCCTCCCCTCTTGTCCGTGTTATCGTCCCACACGGCCAGGA
This sequence comes from uncultured Elusimicrobia bacterium, assembly GCA_903874575.1. GTDB lineage: Bacteria > Elusimicrobiota > Elusimicrobia > UBA1565 > UBA9628 > GWA2-66-18. Next base: position 3,469 of record CAIQSZ010000024.1, on the reverse strand, counting down.
TGTTGCCGCTCAACTGCGAGTAGGCGATGTCAAAATGCTGGCGGGTCCAATCGGCGGCGTTGTAGGTGATCGCCGCGCCCGGCTTCCACGACCACGTCATGGGGCTGTTGCTCGTGAGGCGGCCGTAATCGAAATTCGAGGCCGCGGCGTTGTTGCTGTCGGAGACCGCGATCGCCAATTCGCTCTTGCCGTTGGCCAGCCACGAAGCCAGGCGCACCCAGTGCACATAGCCGGGCGTCGCGCCGGCGGTGTACCCGAACGGGGAACTCGGTCCGCTCCAGGAGGGCGAACCCTGGGTGCCGTCGTACGTCTGATAGATGAGCTGGCTGTTCGAGGCGGTGGTGTTTCCGTTGGCGTAGACGACCACGATGACGTTGGAGCTGTAGGCCACGTCGAACGGCCGGACGTAGGAATACCCGAGGGGGAGGCCGTTCATCAAGGTCGTGGCGGGGCCCCACGTGGAGCCTCCGTTCTCCGAGACCTGGGCCTTGATGTAGCCGTTCTGGTCCATGGTGACGAGCACCTGCTCGGAGGAATTCTGAGCCCATGGGGGCGCGGAAACGAGCTGGCTGAACGCGATCGAACCCGGCGTCCCGGGGTCGGACAAATCGGAGATTCCCGCGCAGTTCGTCCACGAGACCGAAGGACTGGTTTGAAGCTGGCATTGGGACGGCACCGTATTGGCCCGGTTGTAGACCGTCATGGCGTTCGTGGTGGCGCCGGCCGTGCGGACGCCGTCCAGCCGCGGCGCCGCGGCGAAGGCCAGCGCGGCCGCGGCGGACAGCAGGGCGCGGCGGCGCAAGACGGCCCCCATCCGCGCAGGGCGTTTCGTCGCCGGCGAGACGCCTCCGTTTTTCACTTGCTCGGACCTCTCGCGGCCCGGCGCCGGGCGCGGACGCGGCCGGCCACGGACGGATCGCGGTCGTTTTCAAGGGCGTCAAGCGCGCGATCGGTCTCGGCGGAACGCGGGTGCAGGGTCAGCGCCGTCCCGACCCCGCGGCGGAGCTCCGGGTCCGGGTCCGAGGCGGCGGCCGCAAGCGCCTTGACCGCGTCGGGCGAATGGTGAAATCCCAGCGCCGCCGCGCACTTGCGGCGAACGGCGAGGGCGGCGTCCTGGGCCAAGCCGTCGTGAAAGGCTTGGCGCGCCGGCGCGCCCGCGCTCCCGCCCGCGCGGGCGAGGGTCTGCGCGGCGATGGAGCGCACCAGGGGCGAGGCGTCGCCGCGCAGGGCGGCGATGAGCGCGGGAATCGCCCGGGGGATGTCGACTTCGTAGGCGGCCATAAGCAGGCGGGCCCGCGCTTCGGGGTTGGCGTCGCGGCGGGAAGCGGCGACCAAGTCGTCCGGCGAGGCCGAACCGCGATGCTCGATGACGGCCTGGGCGGCGTCCAGCCGGACCTTCAGGCGGCCGGAGGTCAGGCCGGCCGAGACGTCGTTGCGGGCTGCGCGGGCCGCGACCGCGCAGGCGCACGCGCACGCGAACAGGACGGCCCGCGACGCGAGCCCTCCAATACGCGCGCGCGCACGAGCGCGGGCGAAACGACGAGTGCGGTCCCAAAAGGACATCGACTCCTCCGAGTGTGCGGTTCGGACGCGGCGGCCGGGTTACGACGATGTTGCCGAAAACCGGCCGGGACGGTGCCAGAAAACGCCTGAGGACGTTCATCGACCCCTTCGCCGTGGCGCAGGGGGGTGGAGGCGGGATTTAACAGCGGAGAACTTCAGGACAACGGCAGCCGAATCTCGACAAGATCGGGCGCGGCCTCGCCGCCGTCGGGCCCCGGGAAGGGACGACGCCTGGCGAAGCGATGAGGGCAAGGGCGATCCTCGGACGCGGGCTCGGCAAGGACGCCGAGACGAGCGCCGCGGGCCTCCCCTCCGCGAACTGCACCAGGCGCACGCCCAGCCCCGCCGCCCATTCCAGCGCGGGAAGAACGACCCGGGCCTTGGGCAAGGTCGACGCGTAGGAGGCCTGCTCGACGCGGCGCGCGGCGGCCTGTTTGACGTCGCGCAGGACCGCCTGCGCGGTCACGGGCCGGCCGAGCTCGTCGCGGACGTCTAGACCCATTGAATTATCGACCGCCGCCATGGGGTCGACGCCGCGCGCGTCCAGGCCGACCGAGGTCTCGGCGCGGGAACTCGACGCCGATAAGGCCAGGAGAAAAAACAGGCCCGGTCCCACCAGCCATCGAACCCCTCTATCCCGTCGATGGGTGGCTGAGACCGGGCGAAATCGAGAACTCACGCCTTTCGTCAGCATGTTTGGTTTCGGCAGCCAGGCGACCTCGCGCTCCCGAGGCCCTTCGCTTTGCGCCCCGGTCTCGCGGCCGGTTTGCCGGTTTATCGCTCCAACTTTCGACAACCGGAGTATAGCAGACACCCTTGATTTGTCAAGGCCTAGGCGCATAAATTCAATGGGCACGGAAAAAAAGAGCCCGCGCACTCGAAAAGTTCGGGAATCACGGAGTTCAATGTAGCAAAAAGCGCCGCCGGATGCGCCGGGTCCCAGCCCGCGCGGGCGGAAGAGATGTTCCCCGTGCGGGCGGAGTCCGTATTCGGAATCAGCGGCGGGAGCCGCTCAGGCGCTCAGGGCCAGAGGCGCCGGGCGTCGCGGACGATGGTCTGCTCGCGGCTTTGGCCCACGGAGACGATCGAGATCGGCACCCCAAGAAGCTTCTCGACGGCCAGCACGTACCGGCGCGCGCCGGGCGGCAGCTTCTCGAACTTGCGCACGCCTTTCAGGTCGCCGGGAAAACCCGGAAAGGATCGATACACGGGCTCCACCTCAAGCTGGGCGCGGCGAGCCACGGGGAACTCCGACGTCTTTCTGCCGCCGAGTTTGTAGGCGACGCAAACCTTGATGGGATGCACCCCCGACAGCGTGTCGAGCTTCGTCATCGTGAAGGAGGTCAGGCCGTTCATCCGGATGGCGGCCTTGAGCTGAGGGACGTCCAGCCAGCCGATGCGGCGCGGTCGGCCGGTGGTGGTCCCGTACTCCTTGCCGACCTCCCGGATGCGGCTTGCGACGGGCCCCTCGATCTCCGTCGGGAACGGGCCCAAGCCCACGCGCGTCGTATAGGCCTTCGTGACGCCGTTGACGGCCGTGATCGCCGTCGGGCCGAGTCCCGCGCCCACGCAGGCTCCGCCCGAGACGGGGTTCGAAGAGGTGACGAAGGGATAAGTGCCGTGGTCCAGGTCCAGCATGGAGCCCTGCGCGCTCTCCAAGAGAATGCGCGCGCCCTTGCGGCGAGCCCCGTCGAGCAGGAGCCCGGTGTCGGCGGCGAAGGCGGCCAAAAACCTGCGGCGGGCCTCATAGCCGTCGAAGACCTCTTCCTCGATCTTCTTGAGCGACTTCACCTTGGTCAATTCCGCGGCCCGGACCTTCAGGTTCTTGCGCACCAGCTTGCGGAACGTCTCGGCGTCAAGATAATCGGCGACGCGGATGCCGATGCGGGCGACCTTGTCCTCGTAG
>CAIQSZ010000023.1 GCA_903874575.1 uncultured Elusimicrobia bacterium | reverse complement strand
GTTCGCGCGCCGGCATATCCGACGCTTTAAGGCCGCGGGGTTCTTTTTTATTTTTAGGGCCCACCGGCGTAGGCAAGACAGAGCTGGCAAAAGCGCTGGCTGATTTTCTTTTTGATGCAGACCGGAGACATGGCCTTGGCCGTCGTCAATTGGAAATCGCAGACCCGGCCCATCATCTATATCGCCGAGGAATCCGTCGCGCGCTCGGAAACCTTCCGAAAAATGTTCATCGAACAGACATCGCCTTGGCGGGAAGCCGTCACCGGTCTCAAAGGCTTCATCCTGATGAAACCGTTCATCGCAGCCTACGCTTGGTGGAAGGCTCGGAGGGACTCCGCCCCTAGCGGGGAAAGAAAACGTCGTCCATGATCCGGGGAGCGCCGGGTTCGGCGCCGCCGAAGACGAAGTCGCCGGGCTTGGGCGCGAGCGGGCGAAGGGTCCCCTCCGCGCCGTTGTAGTCCCAAGTCGTCGCGTAAAAGCGCGCGCCGTCGAAGGACGAAACGCCCGGGAAAGCGTTCGCGTCGAATTGAATCGAGACCGTCCCGGCGACCTTATCGGTCGTCACCGTCGGCGCGGGCTGAACCTGGCGGCCGAACGCGTCGCGACTGGCGCCCTCGGCCGAATAGAGCGCGACCTTCCAGCCTCCCAGAAACGCGGCGTAGTTCCACGCCAATCCGCCGGGCATCCGCGTCGAGAGGCGCGGCAGGTCGGAGGCCCCGAGTTCTTTGGCGAGCCCCGGGAAATGGACGTAGACGTCGAAGCAGACGTGGTCGAAGCCGTACGGCGGATTCCATGCGTCCGATATCCCATTCGCCATCGTGATCACGAGCTTCGCGTTCGCGCCGCGGCGATACAACGAGACCTTGGAGATGTCGGCCCTCCCCTTGAAGCCGGCCGAGGTCGGATAAACGTAGGCGCCGGAAGGGCCTTTGTCGTCGCCGACCGGATCGGCGGTCTCCGTGGCCAGGGTCCACGGCACGAAGACCGTGAACGCTTGGGCCTCGGAAAAGACCGGCTCGTCCGAATCGGCCAGCGCGAGCAAAGCGTGCGGGCCGTCCGGGAGCGAGGCCGCGTCGAAAGTCGCCGTCCAGCGCCCGTCCGCGCCGAGGCGCGCGGCAACGGCGCGGGACAAACGCCCATCGACGACCAAGGAAACGCCGGAGACACCGCGCGCGGACCCGGTCACCGTCGTCGACCCGTTCAGCGTCGAGCCGCTCAGGGCGTCGACGGTCACGGAGAAGCCTGTTTCGCGCGAGACGGCGCGCTCCGGAGCGGACGCCTTCAGCACGAGAACGGTCCGCGCCGGCAGCCTTAAAGATAAACGTCCGGCCCCATCGACCTGCAGCCGGCTCGCCTTAATTCCGCGCGCGAAAAGAGTCTCAAGTTTCGCCCCGCCCGGAAGTCCCGTATTCAAGCCCGCCAACAAGCTTTCCTCGTCGGCCGAGTTGAGCACGACCAAGGCGCGCTCGGCGCCCAGGTCGAGACGGTAGGCGAGAGCGCCCGGTCCGGCGGGCTCGCCGCCGAGAGGAACGAGGCTTCCACGGCGGAAAACAGCCTCTCGACGGCGCAGATCGGCCAATTCCCGGATCAAGCCATAGAGCGGGTGGGCCGTGTCGAAATGGTCGCGGCCCTCCGAGCCCCAGCCCTCGGCGAACATGGACGCGCGCGTCTCGCGAAAGCCCTGCTCGGTCCCCTGGTAGACGAGCGGGACGCCGGGAATCGTGAAAATAACGGCCAGCGCCTGCGCCAAGCCGTCCTGAGAGCCCTCGGCCAGAAACCTCGCCATGTCCTGGTTGTCGACCAGGTTGATCGCGGCGCGGCCGCCGCGCAGATGCCGGTTCAAGCCGTCGAGACGGTAGCTAAGCTGGGACGCGGGAGCGCCTTTGGCCAAAACCGCGCGCAGGTCGAGGACCAGCGGGAAATTCAGCACCGCGCCGAGCTCGGGCTTCTTGGGCGAGCCGAGGTAGCTCGCCAGGACTTTTTCTTCCTTGTCGGAAAACGGGCTTCCGTTCGACCATACTTCCCCGAAAGTCAGGAAACCCTCGCGTCCGAGACGACGGGCGAGAGGCACCATTCCGGGCGCCACCGTCGAAATCGAATAGAGGAAATCGTTGTAGAAATCGTGTTCGACGTAGGGAACCGTGTCGAAACGGAACCCGTCGACGCCGACCGTGGCGACCCAATAGCCGTACGCGTCGCGCAGGGCCTCGCGGACGACGGGATTTTCGGTGTTCAGATCGTCGAGTCCGGAAACCTGGTAGGTCAAGCGTTGGCGCTCGTCGTTGTAGTCCGTCACGTCCGGCGTCCAGTGGTAGATCGAGGCCCGTCTTTGGGCGGGATCACGGGCGTCGTCCAAGTCGAACGGACTAAGAGCCGGGCGGGCCGGAACCATCCCCGTTTTCAAGGCGAAGTTGTTCTCGACGCGTCCCGGATCGAACGCCCCCTCGTAGCGGAAGAAATCACCGGTGTGGTTGACGACGATGTCCTGGATCAAGGACATGCCGCGCCCATGCAAACCGCGCGCAAGTTCCCGGTAATCCTCCAGAGAACCCAGATGGGCGTCGACCTTCTTGAAGTCCGCGGCCCAGTAGCCATGGTAACCCGCCATCTTCATCGCCGGATCGTACCAGACGTTGGCGACGGGCGGCGTGATCCAGACCGCCGTCGCGCCGAGCCCCGCTATGTAGCCGAGCCGCTCGCGCAATCCTTTGAGGTCCCCGCCGCTGTAGAGGTTGCCGTCCTTGGGGCCGTACTCGCCCTTGCCGAAATCATTGTTGGATCGGTCCGCGTCCGCGAACCGGTCAGTCATCACGAAGTAAATGAACTGATCCCGCCAATCCAATGCGAGCGCGC
>CAIQSZ010000022.1 GCA_903874575.1 uncultured Elusimicrobia bacterium | reverse complement strand
CGTACCAATTTAATACAATGCGGGGAGTGAAGAGCGTTCACCGGGCCGCCGTTCTCGCCTTCGCCGCCGCCCTGGGCGGCTGCATCCCGTATCCTCCCGAACTCCTGCCCGAGGGCGCCCGCGGTTCCAGCATCCCGAGCATCGTGGAGGGCGTCTACCCGTCCTTGGACCCGGGCGCCAACCAGCAGGAGAGCCTGCATTTCAAGGTGAGGGCGTACGGCGCCGACGCGGCGAAGTCCGTCTCGGACGTCTGCGAGGCCGCGTACGCGCGCGTGATGACCGACACCGGGCTCTACTCGTTCCAGCCCCGCGGCGTCTATCAGATCGTGGTGTACGGCTCGCAGGACGAGTACCGCAAGAAGACCGGACAGCCGGATTGGTCGGCGGGCGTCACGGTCGGCAACGCCATCTACGTCTTTTACTCCCCGACCTTGGACGGCGTGCTGGCGCACGAAATGACCCACGTGATCTGGTTTGAGTTCATGAACGGGCGCCTCACCGACCAGCAGCGCTGGGTCAACGAGGGCCTGGCCGTCCATCAGGAAGCCAAGGCGCGCAACCGCGGGGCCGAGCTGTTCGGCAACGCCCTGGCGACCTTGCGCTCCGCGGCGCTCCCGATGGACCAGATGATGAACCTGGCTCCGAACACGGAGCGCGCGTACGAGGCCAGCCTCTGGTACGCGCAGGCCGAGAGCATGATCCGCTTCATGATCGAGCGCGGCGGACGCATCGGCTTCGGCCAGTTCCTTTCCGCGATCCGCGACGGGCAGAACTTCGACCAGGCCGTTTACGCCGGCTTCCCCGGCCAGTGGCGCACGCTGGCCGATTTCCACGCCGACTGGAAGCGGAGCCTGCAGTGACCCCGTCCGCCGGTCCGGGCGTCCTGCGCGTGGTCCTGCCGGTGCGCGGGATGCACTGCGCGTCCTGCGTGGACAAAGTCGAACGCGCCCTGACCGCGCTGGCGGGCGTGCGCGAGGTCGGCGTAGATCTGCCGTCGCGCACCGTGTCCGTGGCATTCGTCCCGGTGCCCGGACGTTTCGAGGTCAAGCACGTGTGCCGCGCCATCGAGAAGGCGGGCTACGACGTTCTCGGCGTCAGTTCGAGCCGCACGCAGGCGGAGTCGATCAGTCTGCTGTCCCAGCAGGAGGAGCAGAGCAAACTGCTCACGCGCCTGCAGGTCGCGCTCGTGTTCTCGGTCCCGTTGATGGCCGCAAATAGCCTGAATCTGTCGCCGTACACCGCGTTGCTGCTGGCGGTGCCGGTCCAGGTCTGGGGAGGCTGGCACTTCCATCAGGGGCTTTCCCGCGCCCTCTTGCGCCGTCGCGCGGACATGGACGCGCTGGTGTCGGTCTCCACATGGGCCGCCTTTTTCTACAGCGCGTACGTGGTGCTTCTGCCGGAGACCCTGCCGCCCGCCGCGCGCGTGACGCAGTGGGACGCGGTCAGCGGCCTGATCGTGTTCGTCACGCTCGGCCGCTGGCTGGAGGCCAAGACCCGGGGCAAGACCAACGAGGCCGTCGTGAAGTTGATGCGCCTGTCGCCGAAGACCGCGCGCGTCCTGCGCGACGGGCAGGAGTTCACCGTGCCGCTGCGCGAGGTGTCCGTCGGCGACCTCGTGCGCGTGCGTCCCGGCGAGCAGATCGGCACCGACGGCGAAGTCGTCTCGGGCCGCTCGACCGTGGATGAGGCCATGCTCACGGGCGAGAGCCTCCCGGTCGAGAAGGCGCCGGGCTCGCGCGTGTGGGGCGGGACGCTCAACAAGAACGGGTCGCTCGACTTGAAGGTCGCGCGCTCCGGCGACGAGTCGGCGCTGGCGCGGCTGGTCGAGTCGGTGCGGGAAAGCCAGGCGACGAAGCCTAAGATCCAGCGCTACGT
>CAIQSZ010000021.1 GCA_903874575.1 uncultured Elusimicrobia bacterium | reverse complement strand
CTTTGCAGGCGGCGCAGCGCGTCTCGATCTCACCTTGAAAGGACATGGGGAGGATTATAAGCGTTCCGCGGCCCGCCGCGCCAGACGGGCGGCGGCGCGCCCCGGAGCGCGGCCGCGTCGCCGGGACGGCCGGACGCGGCCAGCAGCGCCGCCAGCCGCGACCGTCCCTCCGCGTCGCCGCTCAGGTCGTACAGCCAGATGGAGCCGCCGGGAACCGCGGCGGGCGTCCGGGACTTCAGCCAACCGAACATCTCGGGATCGCGGTAGTAGGTGCCGACCAGGTTCGTCTCCGACACCGCCAGCCACGCCGGCGCGCCCGCCGCCAACGAGGCGTTGCCCGCGCGCTCGACGTTGGCCACCACGCCCAGCGGCACGTAGCGCACGCCGTAAGCCGCGGGATCGCCGCTGCCGAAGTAGGCCAGCACGACCACCGGGCTGCCGCGCGCCGCCAGTTCGCGGGACAACGCGGGCAGGTCCTGCCCCCAATCGAGGTTCGAATCCGACAGCCAGAGCTCGCCGCGGCCGCCGGCCAACTCGTTGAAGTACGCAAGATGACGCGGATGCCGGACGCCCACCGACGCGGCCAGCCAGACCGCCGCCAGCGCCGCGACGACGCGTCCGCGCGTCCCCCCGCGCCACAGGTCCGCCGCGCCGACGCCCGCCCACAGGCAAAGGAACGGGTACAGCGGCAGGACGTGCCGGTAGCCGATCTGCGTCTTGGACGTCAACGCCGCGATCAGGTAGCCGCACGGCGGCACGACCAGCCACGCCGCCTGCGCGCGCGGCTTGCGCAGGGCGCGCCATAAGCCCCAGCCGCCGACGAGGAGAAGCGGCAGGGGCGTCTTCACCAGCACGGCCGCCGGAAAATACCATAGTCGTCCCGTCGACGAATGCGCGCCCAGCAGGTACGAGGATCGGCCCTCGGACAGCCGCGTCAAGGTCGCGGTCAGCCCGGCGAAATAGAGCTCGAAGCGCGAGAAGCGGTAGGCGGCGGCCGCCACCGCCAGCGCGGCCGCGGCGGAAATCCATGCTCGCATGAAGCGGGGACCGCGGACCTCGTCTCGTCGCCGGTCCGCGGCCAGCGCGAAGCCGATCAGCGGCGGAAGCAGGATCATGTTGAACTTCGCGGCCAGCGCCGCGCCGACCGCGGCGCCGCCGAGAAGATACGATCTCCAGGTCCGCTCCGGAACGGCGAACGCCGCGCAAGCCGCGAAGAATAGCGCGGCGGAGGCCGCGTCGGTCGTGACCAGGGCCGCGTTGGAGAACCAGGGCACGCAGAAGGCCAGCGCCGCGGCGGCTCCCCACGCGCCGGCCGCGCCGTCCAGCCTGCGCGCCCAAGGAACCAGGGCGACGGCGACCAGGAGCGTCAACGTGACCAGATTCCATGTCCGCGCCGCGCCCAATATCCGGTCGGACGCGACGCGGTTATGATAGAGAAACAGGTCGCCGTAGTGATAGACCGCCGCGTCCCGCCAGGCGGGGTGCGACGCGAAGCGATCCAGGCTCAGCCGCAGCAGCGGCAAAGCCGCCCACATCTCCGCCAGCGGCGGGTGGTCCATCGCGTTGAGACGGTAGCGGCCGAAGACGAGGTCGGTGTAGCCGGCGGCCAGGAGGACCGGCTCGTCGTAGGTCGGAGAGGATCCACGTATCAGGCCCAGGCCGAACCAGGACGCGGTCAGGACGGACAGGAGGACGGCGAAGGTCGTCGCGGGTTTCAAACCGCGCGATTATAGCGCTTCGACGACTCCGGGGGAAGCGAGGCGGCGTTCCGCCTCGTTCACGTCGCGCAGGACCTCGCGGCGGAGGTCGAGCGGACGCTCGTACGCGCGCGCCGTGGCGCCTTGACGGCGGCTTTCCAGCCCGAGGAGAATGTCCTCGGCGCGGACGTTGTCCACGCCGGAACGGTGATGCAAGGCCTGCCGCCACCAGGCGCGCATGTCGATGAGCGGGTCCCAGTGCGCCAGCAAAGTCTCCAGCAACGTGATCAAGACGAGGCTCAGCCCCGTCAGGCCCACGGTGAGGGTGAACAGGAACTTCACATACAATTCGACGCCCGTCATCGCCCTGATGGTAGCACGCCCGCCGTCCGTCGGATCAGGCCGAAGGGACCGTCTTGGACGAACTAAAGGCCCCCATGAAAATAGGACTTAGGACCCGTCGCTTGACAGGAGCGGCCTTCCATTCCATAATGACGCCTATGGACGCGGAGCCGACGCCCTGGAAGGAACGCCTCGCGAACCGGGGGATAGCGCTCGGGATCGGCGCGGGATTGGCCTTCGGCGTCCTCGGCGCCGGGCTGGGGTGGCGGGTCTGGCTGAAGCCGCAGCGCGACCGCGCGAACCTGCGCTACGAGTCGATGAACGACGTCCTCAAGCTGTACGGCCTGCAGACCGCCTATAAAGCCGCGCACGGAACCTACGCCGACGGCCTGGGGGCCCTGCTCTCCGCCGCGCCGGATCGGGACGCGATCCGGGCCCGGCTGGCCGCGCACGTCGACATGAACACCGTCGCCGTCGTCGCCGCGGGCGCCAAGTTCAAGATCGAGGTCAACGTCCTCGACGGGAACCGGACCCTCATCAAGATCAAGGGTCCGCCGTCGAACTTCGTCCCGCGCGAGGCGCCGAGGACCCTCGTCGAAACCGGTCAGTCCGCGGGCGCGGACGTGGGGGCTCCCGTCCTTCCTCCGCCCGCGCGCTGAGGCCGCGCGCCATGGGTTTATTCCGCCTGAACTCCGCGTTCTCGCCCGCCGGGGACCAGCCCGCCGCGATCGACGCGCTCGTTTCCCGCATCAAGGAAGGCGCCCCCGCGCAGACTTTGCTGGGCGTCACCGGCTCCGGCAAGACGTTCGCCGTCGCAAGCGCCATCGAGAGGCTCGACCGGCCCGTCCTGGTGATGTCGCCGAACAAGGTGCTCGCCGCCCAGCTCTACGCGGAGTTCAAGTCGTTCTTTCCCGACAACGCGGTCGAGTTCTTCATCTCGTACTACGACTACTACCAGCCCGAGGCCTACGTCCCCTCCACCGACACCTTCATCGAGAAGGACTCGTCCATCAACGACCGCATCGACCGCCTGCGCCTGAAGGCGACCAGCTCCCTGATGTCGCGCCGCGACGTGATCGTGGTGGCGTCGGTGTCGTGCATCTACAACATCGGCTCTCCGGACCAATACGAAAAGCGCGCGATCCCGTTGGAGGTCGGCTGGAAGACCTCGCGCGACGAGTTCGCCGAGCGCCTGGTCGGCATCCACTATGAGCGCAACGAGACGGAGTTCGTGCGCGGCCGGTTCCGCATGAAGGGCGGCGTGGTGGACGTGTTCCCCGCGTACATGGAGACGGCGCTGCGCGCGACCCTCGACGAGGGAGAGGTGCGGTCGCTGGTCGAATTCGACCCGCTGACCGGAGCCAAGATCAAGGACCTGCGGCGCGAATGGGTATACCCGGCGAAGCACTTCGTCACCGACGGACCCGAGCGCGCCCGCGCGATCGAAGCCATCGAAGCGGAGCTCAAGGAGCGCGTCGCCTGGTTCCGGTCGCGGGACAAGCTGATCGAGGCCCAGCGCATCGAGCAGCGCGTCCGCTACGATCTGGAGATGCTGCGGGAGCTGGGCTTCTGCCACGGCATCGAGAATTACTCGCGCCCGCTCGGCGGCCGGCCACCGGGCGAACGGCCGAACTGCCTGATCGACTTCTTTCCCAAGGACTACCTGCTCGTGATGGACGAGAGCCACGTCTCGGTCCCGCAGGTCGGCGGCATGTACCAAGGCGACCGCGCGCGCAAGCAGACGCTGGTGGACTTCGGCTGGCGCCTGCCTTCCGCGCTCGACAACCGCCCGCTCAAGTTCGCGGAGTTCGAGGCGCTGGCGGGCCAGACGGTGTTCGTGAGCGCGACGCCCGGCCCCTACGAGCTCAAGCGGACGCAGGGCGAGGTCGTCGAGATGGTCGTGCGCCCGACCGGCCTGGTCGACCCGGAAACCGTCATCCGCCCCAGCGAGGGCCAGCTCGACGACCTGCTGGTCCGCATGAAGGACCGCGCCCGCAAGAAAGAGCGCGTGCTGGTGACGACGCTGACCAAGCGCACCGCCGAGGACCTGGTGTCCTGGCTGCTGACCAAGGGCGTGCGGGCGCGCTATCTGCACTCGGACATCGACAGCCTGGAGCGCATCGCGATCCTGCAGGAACTGCGCGCGGGCGCCTTCGACGTCCTCGTCGGCATCAACCTCCTGCGCGAGGGCCTGGACCTGCCCGAGGTCTCGCTGGTCGCCATCCTGGGCGCCGACCACGAGGGCTTCCTGCGCTCGGAGACGACGCTGATTCAAATCTCGGGCCGCGCGGCGCGCAACGTCGGCGGCCAGGTCGTGCTGTACGCCGACGAGGTCACCGGCTCCATGAAGCGCGCGCTCGGCGAGATGGACCGGCGCCGCGCCAAACAGCTCGCCTACAACCTGGAGCACGGCATCAAGCCGAAAACCATCGTGAAGGCGGTCGCGGAACTGGAGGAGTTCCAGTCCTCGGCCAAGCGCGAGGGCCTGATGCTCCTGCGCGACGCCGAGACGCCCCTGACCGCGAAGGATCTGCCGTCGATCGTCGCGGAAGTCGAGGGACGCATGAAGACGGCGGCCGACGCCCTGGATTTCGAGGCGGCCGCGCTCCTGCGCGACCAGCTTTTCGAGCTCAAGTCCATGTCGGCCTCGCGCGCGAAGGCGAAGACCTCGCGGCGCGCGCGACATCGTATATAATCCCCCCGAGAGGTGATCCCATGCTCGACAAGATTCTGCTGAAGATCGTGAGCTTGCAGAAAGAACTGAAGGCGCTGGACCAGGAGCACGCCGAGAAGGCCGTCAGCGTCTCCGGCTTCGCCGCCGCCGCCGCCCACGAGGCGTCGCGCAAGACGCGCTCGCCGAAGCTGTTCGAGGCCGCCCTGCTGGGCCTGGGACATTCGGCCGGGCAGTTCGAGGCGTCGCACCCGAAACTCGCCGCCGCGATCGACGAGATCTGCCGCGAACTCTCGTCGCTCGGAATCTGAGCCGCCCCGGACCCCCTACCGCGCCGCGCAGGGATCCGGCGGGGCGGGAGACGGGGCGGGAAGCGGCGCGCTCCTCGGCATGCGCGCCGCCGCGATCACCCCGTCCATGATCGACCTCACCGCCTGGAACAGGTCGCTGCGCGGGTAGGACTTCAAGAACGCCTCGCCGTCGGAGAGCAGGGCTTGGTCGTCCTTCAACGCGGAGTCGGCGACGATCTCCATGTAGGCGATGAAATCCTGGCGCCCCTCCAGCTTCGCCGCGTCCTTGCGCGCGAGCACGCGCCGGCTGAAGCGGCGCATGGACTCGAAGTCCTTTTCTTCATTGTAGATTCCGTTGACGGCCGCGGCGTCGACTAACCCCCACTCGCCCGACTCGATCGACGCCAAACGGCGGGACAGCTCCGGCGCCTTCTCGGCCTTCAGCGCGGCCAGTCTCGCCTTCTCGGCCGCGTCCCGCTCCGCCTGGTACGCCTTCATCCGCTCCTCGAGCTTCGAGTACGCGTCCTCCGCGCGGGACACCTTGCGCGCGACCTCGGCCGACGGCCTGCCGGCGCCCAGGTCCGCGCGCGCCTCGGCCACCGTCCTCGACACCGCGGCGGACTCCGCGCCCGGCGGCATCGCGCCCAGCCCGCGCTCCAGCCGGTCCAGCCGGCGCTTCAGCGCCTCCACGTCCGACTCCACCTTGTCCAGACGCGCGGAAAGTCCCGCGACCACGTCCCGCTTGAACTTGTCGCTGCCCCGGACGAAGCGCTCGACGCGCTCCTTCTCCACGCGGACCAACGCGTAGCTGAAGCCGTCGCAGCGCTCGAAACCGTCCTGCTCCCAGCCCGCCAGCAAGGTGCTCTTAGGGAGAAGCCTGCCGACGCCGGCGGCGACCTCCCACTTGTCGCGGCACGGGCCGGCGACCGCCTCGATCTTCTCGGCGGGCCAGCCCTCGACGTCCCCCGTGACCTGCTTGCCCAGGTTGCGCAAGGCCTGCTCCCGCGCGCGGTCGGTGTCGGGGTCGCGCGCGACGCCGTAATAGTAGTCGCGGTCGCGCGGCAGGCTGGTGTACCACACGGGCGGATCGCAATCCTCCTTCGCGGCGACGGAGGCGGCGCAGGAGAGCAGGACGAGGAGCGCAAGGCGCAGCGGAGTCACGCGGGCTAGTGTACGGCCGCTGGCCCCGCAAATCAAGGGATTTCTTCGCGTATTTTTGTGTACCATGAACCCGGCGAAAAATCACCGGTTGGAGCTCTTCTTGAACATGAAACGCTTCGGTTTTCTCCTGGCCTTGGCCGCGCCCTTCGCTTCCGGGTCGCCGTCGCGGGCGGCGTCCGTCCCCGAGGCGCGGCTCGCCGCGAAAAACGATCCCCGCAACGCCAATGCGCAGTACGACTTGGGGCTTGCCATCATGCAGGAGATCGAGGGGCCGCTGCGCAGGGGCCGGCTCGACCCCGAACAGGCCGCGATGGCCAAGGAGGCCGAGGCGGCCTACGAGCGAGCCCTGAAGCTGGCCGACCATCACGGTCGCGCGCACATCATGCTGGGCATGCTTCTTAACATGACCAGACAGAGCGCCGCCGCCGTGCCGCATCTGCGCAAG
>CAIQSZ010000020.1 GCA_903874575.1 uncultured Elusimicrobia bacterium | reverse complement strand
TGCGAATGATAGATGGAGCCGTGGATGCCGGAGCCGGTCGGGGTCATCACGACCAAGGGCGTCTTGTAGCGGCCGCCCGACGACCAGTGGCCGTTGGCGCACAGCTTGAGCATGTCCAGGGCGTTGAAGATGTAGTCGACGAACTGGATCTCGGCGACGGGGCGGCCTCCGGCCCAAGCCAGGCCCAGCGCCGCGCCGATGATGCCGCGCTCGTCAAGCGGGGCGTTCCAGGCGTTCTCCAGGCCCTGCGTCGCGGTGAACACTCCGCCCAGGGGCGGACCCACGTCCTCTCCGAAAATCTCGGTGACGCCCAACTCCCGCTCCCCGTAGTGGAGGGCCATGCGGATGGCCTGCGCCATGCTGGCCATGTCAGCTGCCTCCCTTCGTCGGATAGGACGACGGCAGGCCGTCGGCGAACACGTTCTCCCAGACGGACGCTTCCTGAGGGAAGGGCTCCTGCTTCACCTGCTGATGCGCCGCGTCGATGGCGGCGGCCTCGCGCCCCCAGACGTCCTTGAACCGGTCGGCGCCGGCCAGGCCGCGCTTGACGAGGTCGTCCTCGAACAGCGCGATGCAGTCGGCCTCGTGGATGCGGTTGGCGCCGGAAGACGACGAATGCCCGTACAGGCGGCTGCAACGCGCTTCCAGCAGATAGGGCCTGCGGTGCCGGCGCACGTAGGCGAACGCCTCGGCCAGCCCCGACCAGGCCGCGGCGACGTCGTTGCCGTCGATGGTCTTGCCGGGCATGTCCGGGAACGCCTTCGTCCAGTCCGAGATGAGCCTCTCGCCGTGCTGGGCCTCGCCTTTCGTCGAAATGCCCCAGCCGTTGTTGACGACGAGCATGACGACCGGCAGCGGAAGCGCCGGCCGGTTGGCCCAGACCAGGCAGGAGTGGAAGTCGCCTTCCGCGGTGCCCGCGTCGCCGCCGTTGACGATGGAGACCGCGTCGGTCTTCCGGCGCGCCTGCGCGATGGCCGTGCCGATCACCGTCGAATACTGCGTCTCGATGACCGGAGAGACCGGGACGATGTTGTACTCCGGGATCGCGTAGTGGTTCACGAAATGGCGGCCCTTCGAGTACGGGTCCGTCGCGACCGAGCGCATCTGCCGGATCGAGTCGATCGGCTGGGCGCCCAACGCCAGGGCGACGGCCGAGGAGCGGTAGTGCAGGTGCAGGAAATCGTGGTCGACGCCGTGGCCCTTCTTGACCTGGAGGCCGAGAGAGACGTTGAACGCCTCCTCGCCGGGGCCGCCGATCCAGAAGAAGCCGTCGCCGCCCTTGCTCATCTTGATGAGGCGCTCCTCCAGCAGGCGGGCGCGCACCATCAATTCATGGATCTGGAGCAGCTTCTCGACGCCGAGGGCCTCGTACAAGTCGGACGGCGCGGCCGGCGAATCCTGGGAGGGCATCGCTGGCATTCTAGAAAATTCGGAGCCTCCCCTCAATGGGCCGGCTCTTCCTCCGACGCGCGGGACACCGCGGTCAGGACGTCGTATTTTGTCAGGATGTCGTAGGAGGACTTGCCGGTCTTCACGAGAACGGCGGGGCGCTCGGGCGAGATGTGGCGCAGGACGGCCTCGATGCGGGCCTGCGGCTCGACGACGGGCAAGGGCCGGCCCATCGCCTCGCGCACGATCATCTTCTTGATCGGGCGGCCCTTGAGCATCAGATCCAGGATCTCGTCTTCATGGATGGCGCCGACGGGGCGGCCCTTCTCGAATACGGGCAACTGAGAGATGTCGCGCTTGCGCATGACGGCCATCGCGGAGAACAGCGAATCCGTCGGCCCGACGGCGGCCAGGACCTTCGCCCTCGCGAAGCCGGCTTTGGCGGCCAGCACGTCGGCGGCTTTCAGCGGGACCGTGCTCTCGAAGTACTGGTTCTCGCGCATCCATTCGTCGTTATAGATCTTCGACAGGTAGCGCATGCCGGTGTCGGGGAGGAGGATGACCATGAAGTCCTTGCCGGTCAGCCTCTTCGCGTATTCCAGGCCCGCCCAGACCGCCGTGCCGCCCGAGCCGCCGACGAACAGCCCTTCCAGGCGCGCCAGTTTGCGGGCGACGACGAACGAGTCGCGGTCGCAGACCTGCAGGACCTCGTCCACGCACTTCAGATCCATCGTGCTCGGGAACAGATCCTCGCCGATGCCTTCCACGACGTAGGGCTTGGCCCGGCCGACGCGGTCGAACTTGATCTTCTCGTAGTACAGCGAGCCGATCGGGTCCGCGCCGATGATCTTGACCTTCGGGTTCTGTTCTTTCAGGTACTTCGCGACGCCGGAGACGGTGCCGCCGGTCCCCATGCCCGCGACGAAGTGCGTGATCCTGCCCTCGGTGTCCCGCCAGAGTTCCGGGCCGGTGGAGCGATAGTGCGCCTTCGGATTTTCGGGATTGTCGTATTGGTTCGGATGATAGGCGCCCGGAATCTCGGCCGCGAGCTTGGCGGCGATGGAGTAGTAGGAGCGCGGGTCCGCCGGCTCGACGTTGGTGGGGCAGACGATGACCTCGGCGCCCAACGCCTTGAGCAGGTTGATCTTCTCGCGAGACTGCTTGTCGGTGATGGTGAAGACCAGTTTATAGCCGCGCAAGGCCGCGACCAACGCCAGGCCGATGCCGGTGTTGCCCGAGGTGCCTTCGACGATGGTGCCGCCGGGCTTGAGGAGCCCTTTGCGCTCGGCCTCGTCGATCATGGCCACGCCGATGCGGTCCTTCACGGAGCCGCCAGGATTCAGAAACTCGGCCTTGACGTAGATGCGCGGCTTCAGGCCCTTCGCGAGTCGGTTGAGGCGGATCAGCGGCGTGTCGCCGACGGCCTCCAGGATGTTCTCGTAAAGCATGGTCGACTCCTAAACTTCGCGACGACCGGACAGGGCGTGCGACAGGGTGCGTTCGTCGATATAGTCGAGGTCGCCGCCCAGCGGGACCCCGTGCGCGATCTGGGTGACCTTCACGGCGAAAGGCTTGAGCTGCTGGGCCAGGTACAGCGCGGTCGCCTCGCCCTCGGTGTCGGGGTCGGTCGCGATGACGACCTCCTTCACGCCGCCGTTCGAGGAGCGCACGCGCTCGACGAGCTCCTTCACGCGGATGCGGTCGGGCCCGATGCCGTCCAGCGGCGACAGCGAGCCGTGAAGAACGTGGTAGGTGCCGCCGAACGCGCGCGTGCGGTCCAACGCGACGACGTCCTGCGGCTCCTCCACCACGCAAATAGCCGTCTGGTCGCGGCCGGGATCGGAGCAGATGCGGCAGAGTTCCTTATCGGTGAAGTCGCCGCAGCGCGCGCAGGAGCGGACGGCGGCCTTGGCCTCGCGCAAAGCCTCGACCAGGTTCTCGACCTCGGTGCGCGGCGCGCGCAGGAGGTGGATGGTCAGCCGCTCCGCCTGCTTCGGGCCCACGCCCGGCGGGCGCGTGAGCGCCGCGATGAGGCGCTCGACGCTCTTCATGGAGATTTCTTGACGATCCGCGCCTTGCCGCCGAAGACGCCCTCCGCCTTCTTGAGCCCGGGGCCGGGGCCTTCCGCGACGTCCTTCCAGCGCGTGCCGGGAGGCGCGCCGCCGGGCGTCTCGGGGATGGCCGGATCGACGATGTCGTTCGACGGCACGGCGGGCGCGCCCAAGATCAAAGAAAGCCTCACCGCGCGGCCCGCGGCGTCCGCCGCCGCCTTCTCGAGGAACTCCCGGGCTCGCTCGGCCGCGTCCAGGTCGAACTGCTTGGCGAAGCGGATGGTCCAATCGCCCTCGGGCCGGACGTCATGCCCGCATTTCTCCAGAACGGGACCCAGCGCGATCTTCACGGCCCCGACGGCCGAAACGAATGCGGGCCAGCCGGGCGGCGCGGACGCGGGCGCCGGGACGGCGGAGGGCATGGGGGCCGGCGCCAACGCGGGGCCGCCGCCTCCGGAGGACAGACGCCGCTCGAGAGCCTCAAGGCGCCGGACCCAGTCGGGAAGATCGTGCGCGGCCTCGATGGCCGAGAAGAGTCCCAGTTCCAGCGCCAAGCGCGGCGAGTCGCCGAAGCGCAGTTCCTCGAGCGCGCGGTTGAGCCGGCGCAGGAGGAAGCCCAGGCCTTCGGCCGTCGCGCCCGCCAGCGCCCGAGACCACGCCGGTTCGACCCCGGAACCGGCGCCCAGCTTCTCCAAATAAACGCTCTCAAGGGCGGCCCTCAAATCCTTCAGGAACTGCGCGGGCTCGACGCCCTCCTCGTAGACCTTCTTGAGCCAGACCACCAGCGCCTTGGGATCGCGCGCCAGCAGGGCCTGGGCCGCGCCCAGCAGCATTTCCTGAGGAACGAAGCCGAACGTCTCGCGCACCGACTCCAGCGTGACCTTCCCCTCTCCGATGGAACGGCATTGATCGAGGAGACTGACCGCGTCGCGCAAGGAGCCTTCGGCCGCGCGCGCCAGCAGATGCAGGGCCTGGGGATCGACGTCGATCTTCTCCTTGCGCGCGATGTCCGCCAGGTGCTCGGCCAGCGGCTCCGGCGCGACGGGACGGAACTTATAGCGCTGGCAGCGCGAGGCGACGGTCGCGGGAACCTTGTGCGCCTCCGTGGTCGCCAGGATGAACACCACGTGCGGCGGCGGCTCCTCGATGGTCTTGAGCAGCGCGTTGAACGCCGCGCCCGACAGCATATGGGCCTCGTCGATGATGAAGACCTTGTAGCGGTCGCGCGTGGGCGCCAGCGCCACGGTCTCGATGATGACCTCGCGGACGTTGTCGACGCCGGTGTGCGACGCGGCGTCCATCTCCAGCACGTCCAAGGACGACGAGAGCGCGATCTCCCGGCACGACGAGCACTCGTCGCACGGCTGCGGCGCGGGACCCTTCGCGCAGTTCAGCGCCTTGGCCAGGATGCGCGCCGTCGTGGTCTTGCCGCAGCCGCGCGGGCCGGTGAACAGGTACGCGTGATGGACGCGTCCGGAGGCGAGGGCGTTCTTGAGCGTCCGCGAGACGCCGGGCTGGCCTACGAGTTCCTCGAAGCCCTGCGGGCGGTACTTGCGCGCGAGGACCCGGTGGGCGGCCTTCGTCATCCGCGCCCGCCCTCTTCGAGACTGATCGGCCCGGGGCCGAACGAAATGACGTTCAGCAGGCCGCCCAGGATGGCGAGGTTCTTAAGCAGATGCACGCGTTGATCGGGCGCGGTGTGGAACACCCAAGTCGCCGCGACCAAAAACACGGCCAAGCCGCCGGCGCCCCAGCGCGTCTTGTAGCCCAGGATCAGCGAGATCGCGCCCATCGCCTCGACGGCGACGGCCGCGGCGCAGAAGAAGGTCGCCGCGGGCATGCCGTGCGCTTCCATGTAACGCAGGGTTGCGTCGAAATTCGTGATCTTTCCGAACGCGGAGGCTAAAAAGATGATCGCGAGGAAAAGACGGCCAACGAGAGCGAGGACATCGTCCGTGTTCATGTAGGACGATGATACTATAGCGTGCCCCGGCCCTTCCATAATATCGGAGCATGACCTATACTGTCTCGATGATCGGAAACGCGCTTCGGGGAGCGCTGGCTTTTTTTCTGCTTGCGGCCGCTCCCGCGCGCGCCGGGGCGGACCCTTCGCCCACGCTGTGGCAGGAGCGTTCCTTTTGGGACGCGCTCCTTGCCGCTCGGGACAAGCTCGCGCGCCAGCAGAGCGACCCGATGATGATCCCGGTGATGAAGTCCGTCGCGGGACAAATCGCCCAGCAGGTCGCCAACCTCGGTCAGATCGGCCGTTACGTGAAGTCCCAGAGCGACAACCTGCGCTTCGCCTACGCCCAGCCCGATCCGAGGCCCAGCTTGGCCACCATCTCCGACAACCTGACCACGCTCACCGTCGGTTGCGACCAGATCCGCCAGAATCTGTACTACCTGACCTCGCGCCAGCGCATGGCCTCCTCCCAGGCTCTGCCCGACCAGGAAATGTACCGGGCCGGACTGCTCATCCTGGGCCAAATCCAAGCGCTCCAGCTCACGCTCAACCAACTCTACTACGACGCGCTCGCGGCGCGCGGCGTCGCCGACGACAACAAATGGGCCAACGACAAGTTCTTCGCCCATAAGATCGCGGAGCTGATGCGCTCCGTCGTGCGCGTGCAGGACGCCGTGTTCTCCGTCTACAACGCGGGCTACGACCTGACCATGCGCTGCCGATGACGGCCGCCGTCCTCCTTCTCGCCGCGCTGGCCGCCGCCGCGCCCAGGCCCCCGGAGATCGTTTCCTTCAAGACCAAGGACGGCTGGACGCTCGCCGCGGACCGCCGTCCCGGCCGCAAAGACGGCGTGGTCGTGGTCCTCGCGCACGGCGTCGGCTCCTCGCGCGGAGAATGGACCAGGCTGGCCGAACGCCTGCAAGCCGCGGGCGTCGGCACCCTCGCCGTCGACCTCCGCGGCCATCACGACAGCCTGAAAGGGCCCAAAGGCGCCGGCGACTACGCGACCTTCGACGCGACCGGCGAGTGGCCCAAAGCCGCCGAGGACCTGTCGGCCGCCGCGCGCTGGCTGAAGGCGAGAGGGGTCGGCGAAAGCCGCATCGCCTTCGGCGGAGCGTCGATCGGAGCCAACCTCGCCGCGCTGGCCGCCGCGAAAAATCCGAAGGCCCCGTTCCTTCTGCTGTTCTCCCCCGGCCCGGACTATCGCGGCGTCGCGCTGACCGTGCGCCGCGGCCTCAAGATACTCGCGGTCGCCTCGCCCGCCGACGGGTACGCCCACCGGACCCTGGCCCCGCTGTCGAAGCTGGACGCCGTCGCTGTTTTCGAGGCCCCCGCGGGCCACGGCGCGCAGATGTTCGACGATGAAGCGACCCTCGACAGGGTCGTCGCTTGGGTCGCCGCCGCCTCGGGCGGTCATTCCGGCGACTGACCTTCGAGCACGCGCACCGAGACCGACTTCAAGGCCGACGTCCCCCCGCGGGGAGTGAACGACAGCGTGATGGCATGGACTCCGGCGGTGGGGGGCCAAAACGCGACGGCGCCCCGGTCGGTCAAAGTCTTCCCGTCGACCGACCATGCCGCCTCGCCTTCGGCGTCTTCGGGCTCGAGTCGCAGGGGCACGGCCTGCGCGCCGCGCGGAGACGAAGGGTCCAGCAGGAACACGTCGCCCGGGCGCGGGAACGCGATGACGACGGACTTCGGCGGCTCGGCGGCCGGGCCGCGCGCCGCGCAAAACCGCGTCGGCAGGCGGTCGCGGCGGAACACTTCGCGCACGGAGTCGGGGCAGGCGGGGCCCGCGAGCAGGCCGCCGACGGGATCGATCTCGGCCTCGCGCACGCCGGGGGGAACGTCGAACTCGCGCGAGCCGTAGCGGCGCTCCATGGCCAGCGCGGCGTCGCGCAGCAGCGGCGCGGCGCCGGTGACGCCGGAGACGCGCCGCATCGGCGAGCCGTCGAAGTTGCCCACCCAGACGGCGACGGTCCAGTCGGGCGTGTAGCCCAGCGCCCAGTTGTCCTTGTAGTCCTTCGTGGTACCGGTCTTGGCGGCGAACGGAAACGGAAGCGCCAGCGCGGAGTCGTGGCCGAACGCCTCCACGCGCGCCTGATCGTCGGAGAGGACGTGCGTGACGAGATAGGCCGCCTCGCGCGAAAGGACGCGGCGCGACGGGCCGCGCGGATCGTCGGACGCCTCGCGCGCGGGGAGCCATCGGCCGCCGCGCGCCAACGCCGCGTAGGCGGCCGCCAGGTCGCGCAGGCTGACCTCGCCGTCGCCCAGCGCCAAGCCGGCTCCGTAGCGGTCGGCGTCCCCGCCCAACGACTCCAGGCCGAACGCGCGCAGAGCCGCCAGGAAGTCCGGCACCCCGACCTTCTCGACCAGCCGCACCGCGGGCGCGTTGTAGGAGCACGCCAGCGCCTGGCGCAAGGTCACCGGGCCGTGGAACTGTTCGTCGTAGTTGCGCGGCGAGAATCCCCCCTTGGCGAAGGTGGGCGCGTCGTCGATGCGGTCGGACGGAGACATCCCCCGCTCGAACGCCAGCGCGTATAAGAACGGCTTGAGCGCGGACCCGGGCTGACGGCGCGCCGACGCGCCGTCGACCTGGCCGCGGCGCGCGTCGTCATGGAAGTCCCCGGAGCCGATCCAGGCCAGGACGTCGCCGTCGGCGTTGTCCAGCGCGACGACGGCGGCGTTGGTCACGTGCCGGTCGGCCAAAGTCTTGAGGTGCGCGGCCACCAGGCCCTCGAGCTCTTCCTGAAGGTCCGCGTCCAAAGTGGTGAGGCGCGCGCGGCCTCCCGGGCGAGACAGCGCGCGCCGCGCGAAGTGCGGCGCCAGGTCGGCCCGCGCGGCGTCGGCGACGAGGACTTTCTCGTCCAGCGCCGCGTCGCGCGCCGCCGCGTCGATCCAGCCCCAGGACGACAGGCGCGACAGCACCACGCGGCGACGCGCCCGGGCGGCCGCCGGTTCCCTCACGGGATCGCAGCGTGACGGGCACTTCGGCAAGCCGGCGAGCAGGGACGCCTGCCCCAGCGTGAGGTCCTTGGCGGGAATGCCGAAGTAGGTGCGCGCCGCCGCTTCGATGCCGCGCGCGCCGCGGCCGTACGGCGCGCGGTTCAAATACGCCTCCAAGATCTCACGCTTCGACGCACGCCGCTCCAGCGACAGCGCGCGCCAGGCCTCCGCGGCCTTGCCCGCGAGCGTGCGCGCCCGCGGCTGGAGCGCGCGCACCAACTGCTGGGTGATGGTCGAACCGCCCGACACCGCGCGGCCCGCGCGCGCGTCCTGCCACGCGGCCCGCGCGACGGAACGCAGGTCCACGCCGGGATGCTCGTAAAAGCGGCGGTCCTCGGCGGCGAGGGTCGCCACCACCGCCCACGGGCTCACGCCCTCCAGCGGCACCGGTACGGAGTACAGGTCCTCGGGCAGGGCCGTGCGCAGGATCCGCCCGCGGCGGTCCAGCACGGAGACCGACGGCGCGGGCCCCAGCGGGGGCTCCGCGGCGGACGATGCCGCCAGAAGGGCGGAGAGAACGGCCGCGGGCTTCACCGGAGCACCTCGGTCGTGCCCGAAGCGGTGCGGCCGAAGACTTCCGGCTCGTACATCGACTCGACGACCGCCGCCGGCGCGTGGAAGCGTCCCGGCGTCGTCGCCTGGATCAGATAGGACCAATGATGCTCTCCGGCGGACAGGTAATCGGCGAAAACCTGGATGCGGTCGTCGTAGCGCTCCGCGCGGTGGAAGGAGCCCCACTCGCCGCCTCGATCCGTCGCGCGCGCGTCCTCGCGCCCCTCGACGGCGAAGCTGGCGTCCACGATCTCCCAGCCCGCGGGCAACGGATCCTCCAGGGCGACGAAAGTGCGGTCCTGCCTCGTGCGCACGGTCAAGGTCACCGCCGCACGCTTGCCCGCGCGCAGATCGCCGCGCAGCGGCTCCACCTTGCGCGTCAGTTCGTAGCCTTCGGCCGCGGGCTTCGCGAACGACGCCGGCGCGTAGGCCAGCGTCAGATCGTAGTAGAGGCGGCCCACGCCCTCCTTGACCAGCGCCAGCTTCGCCGACGGCCGCCCGGCCAGCGCCTCGTCCAACGCGAAGCTCCGGCGGCGCGGGCTCAAGGAGCGTCCCTCGAAGCGTTCGCTCCACAACGAAGGCGCCGCGCCCTCGCGGCTCAGCGACGCCGTGAACGCGGGAACGTCCTTCTCATAGCGCCGGTAGAAATCCCGCAGCGCCCGCAAGGAATCCGCGTTTTCGACGGTCGTGCGCCAGCGGCCGCTCTTGCGCTCCTCCACCAGCCAGCGCGCCGCCTTCTCGTCGCCCGGAAATCCCCCGCGCGCCTCCAAGAACGCCTGAAGCGCCACCGCCGTCGTGCGGGCGTCCGAGCCGTGGATCCACCGGGCACGCTCGCCCCGCGGGTCCTCGAAATGGATGCCCCGCGCTTCGACGCGCGCCTGGCCCAGCAGCTCGTCGGCGAGGACCTTCGACTCCGCCTCGCCCGCCGCCCCCCGCGCCGCCTTCAGCAGGTACGCCTGAGCCAAGCATGGAATCTGGTCCCGCCGTTCGTAGAGCTTACGGAAGTACGCGGGCTGGGGATCGCCGTGCAGACCCAGCGCGTACACCGCGTACGCGCGCGCCGCGTAGTCCTCGGACGCCGCGTAAGGATAAGCCCAGTCCCGCCTGTCGCCGCCCAGGTAGCTCTTCAGCCACGCCGCGGCCTTGCGCAGGGAGGCGTCGGGCGCCGCGTAGCCCTCGCGCCGCGCCAGCGCGGCCGTCTCCAGCGCGTACGCCGTCAGCCAGGGGTCCGCTTGGACGGGGTTCGGCCAGTAGCCGTAGCCGCCCGACGGATGCTGGAAGTCGGGCAGCCGCTCGAGCTCCCTCTGCGCGGACGCCTTCAAGCCGTCGAGCGTGCCAAGCCCGAATTCGGCCGCCAAGTCCGCTCCGACGACGACCGGAACCACGCGCGAAAGCCGCTGTTCCAGACAACCGTACGGATACTCCAGCAGGTAGCGCGCGCCCTCGCGCAGCCCCGCCAGCGCCGTGGGAGACAACGACGCTTCCAGCGTCCCGCCGGGCGCCGCGTTCGCCGGACGCGCGATCTCCTCGACGCTCTTGCCGTCCGTCGCGCCCGAGGTCGCCGCGCGCTCCAAGCGCTCGGCCGCCCGCACCGGCACGGTCCAGCGCAGGCCGTCGCTTTCCGCGCCGGACTCGGCCGTGAAGCGGAACTCGGCCGGGCCCAACGCCGCGGCGCGGCATTTCCAAGTCGTCTCCACCGCGCGCCCCGCGGGCACGAACAGCTCGCGCGACGCCGCGCCCTCCGCGGACACCGCGGTCCCTTCCAGCGCCAGCGCGACCGTCACCGTCGAATCCCGCTTCGTGAAGTTGTGGACGACCACGCCGCCCTCGAACTCGTCGCCCGCGCGCGCCAGGCGCGGCAGGCTGGGCCGCAGGGACAAAGGCTTCGACACCGTCGCCCGCGACTCGCCCGAACCGAACCGGCGCGCCTCGTGCGCGACCGCCATCAGCCGAAAGCGCGTCAGGCTGTCCGGCAGCTTGAACGACGCCCTCGCGACGCCGTCCGGGCCGGAACGCAAAGTCGGGCCCCAGAACGCGGTCGGCGTGAAATTCGCCCGCAGGTCCGTTCCCGGCAGCGGCGAGCCGCGCCCGCCGCCGCCGCCGCGATTCTTGCCCTTTTCCCCGAAGCTGCGCTGGCCCAGCACGAACGCGCGCGAGTCCGCGGAGCCCACCAGCAGGGGGCGCGGCCCGTAGAAGTCGTCGAACGGGTCCGGAGTGCGGTACGCGGTCAGGTTCAGCACGCCCTCGTCGACGGCGTACAGCGTGACCTCCGCGTCGGCCGGTTTTCCGTCGGCGCCGGTCACCTTGACGGCCGCGCTCAGCTCGCCGCCCGGGCGATACTCGCCCCTGTCGGCGGAGACCTCCACGTTCAGACGCCGCCCTCCGGGATCGACGGACAAGGACTTGTAGCCGAACTTCGCTTGAGGTTTGCCCAGGTCCTGGCCTTCCTCGTCGAAGCCGGACTTGGCCGAACGTCCGTGCGCCAGGACGACGGACACGAACGCGTTGGGGACCATGCGGTCGTCCAGCGGAACGCGCACCAGCGACGCCCCGCCGTCGAGCGTCTGCGTCCAGCGCGCGATGATGCCCTCGCGCTCGACGGAGACCAGCGCCGTGGCGCGCTCAAACGGGGATTTTACCAGCAGACGCGCCGTCTCGCCCGGCTTGTAGCGCTCCTTGTCGGCCGTGATCTCGACGACGTCGTCGTCCTTGCGCTTCCACCACGCCTCGCCCGGGCCGACGACGTTGAACTCCCGCACGGTCTCCGCCGGGCGGCCCTTCTCGTCGCGCCCGGCGACCGCGAACTCGTACTCGCCCGGCTTATCGGAGGTCCAGCGCCACGTCCAGGTGGACGCCGGCGCCGCGAAACTGCCCGATGAGACCAAGATCTCGCGCTCCTCGCTGACCCACTCCAGACGGCCCGCCACGCCCGCGCGCTCCACGCTCAGCCACTCGCGGCGACGCAGAAACCAGCCCGCGCCCAAGGTCGCCGCACGCCGTCCGTCGGGGCGCGCCGCGATCACGGACGCGTCCCACGTCTGGCCGAGCTCGACGAAGTTCGTCTCCGGCTTTATCCCGTAATAGAGATCGGCTCGGTGCACGACGCCGTAGGCGCGCGCGAATAAACGCTGGCGCTCGGGGCTGACGACCGAGGCCTCGAACGCGGCTTGCAGAGGGCCGAGCGCGTCGCCCGGCTCCAGGACCGCCGTCGCGCGCGCGCGGCCCCGGCCGTCCAGCGAGGCCTGGCCGGAAGCGAGCAGACGCCCGGTCTCCGCGCGGCGCTTGCGCCACGCCGGCGTGAACGTGAAGTCCGGCCACCCCGGGGGCTGGTACGAGGACGGCTCCAGGCGCAGGGACCACGCCGCCGTCTCGCCCGCCATCGGAGCGCCGAACAGCCACCAGCCCTCGACCGCGGCCTCGAAGGATTCGCCGGCCAGCCACGACGGGCTCGAGGCCACGACCTTGACCTCGAACGCGGCGGGCTTGAACGCCTCCACCCGGAAGGTCTTCGAGACGTCGAGATACGTCCCGCCGTTCGCCGCGACGCCGTCCTCTCCCGCCTCGCCCTCGCCGTCCGCGGAAGCGGGACGCATCGTTTCCTCGTCCTTGGCCCCGGGCTCGCGCAAGCGCACGGTCCAACGCCCGGTCGGCGCGCCCTCGCGCACCGCGAACGAGCGGTCCAGCGACGACAGATCCGACAGCGTCACGGTCGTCTTGAGGACTTCCGCGCCCCGGGCGTCGCTCACGACGAGCACCAAGGCGCGAGGATCGGCCGCGCCCAACGGCCGCCAGTCGCCGCGCTCCAGCTTGCGCGCGATCGCCTTCACGTGCACCGTCTCGCCGGAACGGTACACGCCTCGGTCGGTGAACAGCGCCGCGCGGTAGGTCCGGGGACGGGGCTCCCAATCGCTGGCGATGTCGAAGCGCCACGGTTCCACGCCGCCGCGCCAGTCCAAGGAGAGCACCGCGGTGCCCTTCGGGTCCTTCGCGAACGCCCACAGGTTCGGCCGCGACCAGCGCTTCCAGTCCGAGATGCCCAGGGCCTTCCAGCCCGGCGCGTCGGCCAGGCCGTCGCGCCCCGTCGTCCCGCGCCACAGGACCTTGTTGTCGTCGTCGCGTAGCTCGACGGGCACGCCCGCCGCGGGCGCCGCGGATTTCAGGTAGGTCGCCCACAGCAAGGTCGAGTCGGGAGACGTCTTGAGGTGCAGCCCCACGCGCGTCACGTCCAGCACGGCCTTGCGCCGGCACGCGTCGGGACCCCGGACCTCGACGGCCGCCAACCCCCCGGAGCGCGGAGGCCGGGACGAGGAGAACGCGGGACCCAGGTCCACGAAGGTGCGCAGGGAGCGGTTGCGCGGCAGGCCCAGGCTCCAAGTCTTCTCCGGCGCGTCGAACGAAAGCGGCTTCTCGCAGCCCCAATCGATGCCGCGATAGAACGGGATGAACGCATCGTCGGCGAGGACGCCCTTGCGCAGGGTCGCGGTCGCGACGTTGACGGCGACGACGGGATGGCGCGCGGGCAGGCCCTGCTCCAGCACGCCGAACCGCTGGGGCATGCTCAGGCTCGGACACAGCCCGTCGTTGGAGAACGGCACGCGGACCTCGGCGCCCAGCGCCTGCCCGAACGCGTCGCGCAGGCCCGACGAGATCACGAGGGCGTATTCCCGGTCGGGCTCCAGCCCCGGATCGCCCAGCGCGAACGCCACTTGCCGCCGCTTCGGATCGCGCGCGCCCATCGAACGGGAACCGCGCTCCTCGGCGCGCCAAGCCCGCGTCGCGCCCTCGATGCGCGCGTGCGCCAAAACCTCCTCGAACGGCGCCGGGTTCGAAAACGCGACCTCATAGCCGCGCGGCAGGCAGGCGCGCCCGGGACCGTCCACCAGGCGGAACGCGTACGGGGCCTCGAAGCGGACCACGCGCTCCGACGCCAGCCCCAGCGCCCCGTCGGCGGCTTTGAGCCCCGCCTTCAACGTCAGCCGGTACGCGCGGTCGAGGCGCAGGGACGCCGCGGGCTTGAGCGCGAGCACGGTCGCCGTCGTCGGCACGACCTCGCCCCAAGCCCAGGGCCAGACGGACTTGATCTCCGCGGGCGTGGCGCGGCGTACGCCGACGGCGATCTCGCCGAGCGGAGCGGTCCCGTCGAGCGCGTACTCGCTCAACGCGACCGAGCCGCGAGCGCGGCGAGGGTCCATGGGCAGGTCGAAATGGAGAAACAGCGTCGCTTCCGGCGCGATCCAGCGGTCGCCGTCCTGGGGGCGGCTGTCGACGAACGCCGGGCGGCGCGTCTCGAATCCCCAGGAATAGCTCTTCGCGAGCGCGCGGCCGGAGACCGCGGAGCGGGTCCCCGCCGGGATCTCGGCCTTGAACGCGGACGCCGGCGGGAAGGGCCTCTCCGGCTCGAGGGCGAGAATCTGCG
>CAIQSZ010000019.1 GCA_903874575.1 uncultured Elusimicrobia bacterium | reverse complement strand
CAAACGACACAACCCTTTAAAATCAGTCATGCTTACACTGAGTTCGTGGACCAGGACCTACGCCGCGCTCTCCGCCGGGCCGTCTTCATCGCGCTGGCCGCCGCCCTCGCCCCCCGGGCGACCGCCGCGGATGCGCCCGGCGTGCCGCGCGTCGGTCTTCCCGCAGATATCGCGCCGGCTCTCACCCCCGCCAGCCCGGCCGTCGCGACCCCCGACACGCTGACTGCTCCCGCAGCCATCGTCCTGCCGCCCGAGCCGCCAGCGCTCATCACCCCAGCGGCGGCCCCCGACGTTCGCGTCCCATCGGCCGCGAACGCCGGAACGCCCAAGGCGAGGACGCCGACGTCCGCCGCTGCGATTCGCGCCTCCCCGGAAAATACAGCCCCGCCGCGTAAGTCTGCGACGGAAGGGGGTGAGGAGACATTCGGCGGCCTGGTCGACCAAAGCCTCAGCGTCGACCAACTGGGAGCTACAGTCGGCAAGGCCGACATCCTTGGGAGCCACCGCCCGACATTTACGGAATCTCAAACTCGCCGCATCCAAGAGATCGATCATGAGATCACCAGGGCCGTGCGCGAGGCCGTCGCCGCCGTGCATGCGATGAGAGACTCCGCGGACATGGTGGTCTCGCGCGGCTCGACGTCGCGTGGGACATACGCGACCGCGAAGCCAGACAATGACATCAACGTCCCACTGCCTCAAATCGACAGTTTTGAAGAACTGATGGCCGGGCACGCGGATCAATTCCGCGACGCCCTCTCGGCTTCCGCCGGCCGGTCGGCCGCGCGGCTATTTCCCGGACGGGACGCATACGTCAGCGTCGGAAAGCCGGTGCGTCTCACCAATCCGGCCACAAGACAAAAAGACTCCGGCGTCGCTCTGTTTCATCTGAACGTCCATGACACGGACGGCGGCGGTCGGCTCATTAAGGCCGACGTAACCCTGACCAATTCCCGACGGTATGCCAATTCCTATCCGGACTATTTCGCGGATCAGTTGGATCAAATCGCGCGGCGCGACGGCGCGGCCGCCGTGCAAGGCATACTCAGCGACATACGGCTGGCGAAGCTGTATTTCAAGTCGCGCGGAGCACTCAAACCCCATGATGGAGGCCCCAGCGCGGTGGGCGTCGAGCAGATGATCATGCAGTCCGGCCTAGTTCTCGACTCCGACCTCGGCCGCACGATACTGGAAACAGGCTCGTTCGACCGGATGATGGCGCGGATTTTCGCCGCGGCCTATGATCACAGCGGGAGGTTGCGGACCTTTTATGATTTTCAAAGAGCCTGGACCGTCCACAATGCGTTCATGGAGCCCGCAAATTTTTTGGCCCTGCTTCGCCCTACATGGAAGCAGCTCGCCTCCGCCGCTAGAACATACCAAGAGGCCCTTCTCGCCGGACGCCCGATCACCTTCGACGACCTGGCCCGCCGCCGCACGAACCACGCCCCTCCCTCCCAGGCGGAGGACGTGGGGCCGACGCAGACACCCTCCGCGGCGGCGACCATCCCGGCAAAAGGGGCGTACGATGATAAAGACGAGGGAAGACGGTACGCGCAGGGCGAGCGGACTTTACCGTCGGAATTGGATGCCGCCTGGACCGGGCGGGCGACGCAACCAGTCCCGTCCGGACCGGGCATCCACACCGCACGCGCCCTCCTTCTGCGCCGCGGAGGGGGGGCGTATGTAATGCTTCCATCCCACGACAAAGAGGGTCCGGGGAACCTGCGCAGCATGGAGGTGGACGATATGCTCGTCCAGGGCATCGTCTCCGACACTCTGGTCGCAATCGCCTACGATGACGACGACTATATACTGGGCCTGCGCCCGATCGGTTCCTATCGTCAGGACATGATGGTTGGTCGCGTCGTCAAACACGGTGGCGAACTCCGGCTTGAAGGGCTATTCCGCCAGGAGGACGGACGCCCGTCTTCATTGTACACGCGGCTAAAATTAAGAGGCGGCATACGTGTGGAGAAAGAAATGATCGTACACGCTTTCATACGGCCGATGAAGCCCGGCTACGAGGCCGTACCGCTCATCGATCTGGGCCGGGCCATCACGCCCGAGATCGCCTCGCGCGAGATCGCGCTACGCAGCGGCGCCCGCGGCTATTTCGACGAGCCGTCGATCAGGCAGGTGGAAGAGGTCCGCCACGCCTCGAATCCGGCCGGCGACTTCGAGAGCCTCGCCCGAGCTTCTCGGCATGACGGACAAAGGGCCCGCTTCGAGGACCTTCGCGCCCTGCCGTTCGTGACGATCGATCCCCCCGGCACCGCAGACATGGACGACGCCTACCACATCGTCAGGCAGCAGGACGGAAGCTACACGTGGACGCTCGCCACGGCCGACGTCGCGCATTATGTCCGCCCCGGCACTCCCGCCTTCCGCGCGGCGGCGAGGGCCGGGAACACCATCTACTCGATCGACGGGAACTACCCGATGAACCATCCGGTCGTCTCTCACAATCTGGCAAGCCTGATCGACGGCAAGGACAGACTGGCCGTGATCACGCGCATGCGCTTCGACGCGGACGGCAATTTCCTGCGCGACCAATCCGAGGTCTTCCTGGGCCTCGTCCATGTGCGGGGACGTTATACCTACGAGCAGGTCGCCCGGCTTTGGAGGGAAGGCTCCGGCCACGGAGGAGTGGAGCATGCCGATCAAGTTTCCCTTGCGCGGGAACTTGCGGGAAAGCTCTCGGTCCTGGACGCCGGGCGCGGCGAGATGCGTCTGTCGCTGGACCTGGCTGGAAACTCCCGGAACGAAGCTGGGGTCTGGAGCAGACGCCGGACGGTCGAGGACCCCCTGCTAAGCGAAGCCCATCACCTGATCGGTGCACTCAAGGTCTACGGCAACCGCGTGCTCGCCGCGCGCCTGGACGCCCTCAGCCGCGAATACGGCATCCCGCACATCAGCCGCATACATCCAGAACAGACCGACACGGCGCTTCAACGGCTGAAGCGCGGCCTGCGGGAAATAGGCGCGCCTTGGAAGGATGGCTCGCTGTCCGGCT
>CAIQSZ010000018.1 GCA_903874575.1 uncultured Elusimicrobia bacterium | reverse complement strand
GCCTTTTCGAGGGCAAGGTCGCGTTTCAGGGCTTGATAGCTTCGCCCTAGTTTTCGTTTGATGAGTCTGGAGAGGGTGGTGGGGCTACAGCCTGCCATCACCGCTGCATGCGACAAGGATAAGCGTTCCTCTGGGTTATCCCGTAGTCGCGCAATCAGTGGCTCGAACTAAAGTGACGGTGGTGGGCGCGGGCAACGTCGGAGCGACCCTTGTCCAACGTTTGGCCGAGTCGGAGGCGGCCAATGAGGTCGTTGTCGTCGACATTCCCGCGACCGAGGGGATGCCCTCGGGCAAGGCGCTCGACCTGATGGAGTCCGGGCCGATCCTCGGCTACGACACGAAGGTGACGGGGGCGACGAGTTATGAGCCGACGGCGGGCTCCGATATCGTCGTCATCACGGCCGGCATTCCGCGCAAGCCGGGCATGAGCCGCGACGACTTGCTCAACACCAACGCGAAGATCGTCGCGTCGGTGACCGAGAGCGTGGTCAAGTTCTCGCCGAACTGCATCCTGATCGTCGTTTCGAATCCGTTGGACGCGATGTGCCAGGTCGCGCTGAAGGCTTCGAAGTTCCCGAAGCAGCGCGTCATCGGCATGGCGGGCGTGCTGGACTCCGCGCGCATGCGCTGGTTCATCGCCGAGGCGCTGGACGTCTCGATGGAGAACGTGCACGCGATGGTTCTGGGAGGTCACGGCGACACGATGGTTCCCATGCCGCGCTTCTCTACGGTCAACGGCATACCCGTCACGGAGTTGCTGTCCGGGGATAAGATCGAGGCGATCAACCAGCGCACCCGCGATGGCGGCGCGGAAATCGTCAAGCTCCTGAAGACCGGCAGCGCGTACTACGCGCCGTCGGCGTCCGCCGCCGAGATGGTCGAGGCGATCTTGAAGGACAAGAAGAAGATACTGCCCTGCGCGGCGCTGCTCGAGGGCGAGTACGGCGTCGACGGCTTATTCGTCGGCGTGCCGTGCAAACTGGGAGCCCGCGGAGTCGAGCAGATCATCCAGCTCAACCTCACGGTCGAGGAGCGCGCGGCGCTGCTGAAGTCGGCCGGCGCGGTGAAGGAACTGATCGGGGCGCTGAAATAAATTGCTCCTCGCCGTCGACGTCGGCAACACCAACCTGAGCGTCGGCGTTTTCGCCGGGGACCGGATCGTCCGCCGCTGGCGGTTCGAGACCGATCCCCGGCGTTCCGCCGGATGGTACGCGCGCGCGTTCACGCTCCCGTTTCGGACGCTGAACGGGCTTCCCGACGCCGTCGTCTACGGTTCCGTCGTGCCTCCGTTGGATCGCGCTCTTGCGGCGGGACTGAAGAAGGCGTTCGGCGTGACGCCGACCGCGGTGAGCCCGAGCTCGAAGCTGGGGCTCGCGCTCAGGGTGAAAGTTCCGAAGCAGGTGGGGGCCGACCGCGTGTCGAACGCGGTGGCGCTCAAGATGATGGTCGGCGGCTCCGCGATCGCCATCGACTTCGGCACCGCGACCACCTTCGACTGCGTGGACGCGAGGGGCGACTATTTAGGCGGAGCGATCTTGTTGGGGCCCAACTCCGCCGCGCGCGCCCTGCACGAATTCACCGCGAAGCTGCCGCTGGCCGAAGTCCGCAGACCCCGCCGGGTGATCGGTAAGGACACCGTGGAATGTCTGGAGGCGGGGCTGTACTACGGCTACCTCGGCATGATCCGTGAAGTCTTGAGACGGACGGCGGCCGAGATGGGAGGTCGTCCCGCCGTGGTCGCCACGGGCGGGCTCGCCCCTCTGTTCCTACCCGACCTTCCTGGGGTCCGCCACGAGCCCGACCTGACCTTGCATGGGTTGAGGTTCGCTCACCAAATCTTGCATCATGGAGCGTGTCGATGAGATACCTTCTAGCCGTCCTGCTGGCCGCCGTCTGCGTTCTGCCGGCGTACGCGACCCCGGATCCCTACGCGGGCTTCCAGCGCTACGCCGATGAGGGTTCCTTGAAGCCCTTCACCCGAGATCTGGGAAGCTTGCTGGGCGCCGCGACCTTCCACAACGGACGCTCCCTAGGCTTCTCCGGCTTCGACGTGGGGGTCCGCTATGGGATGCAGTTCTATCCCTCCAAGGGCGACGACATCATGCGCAAAAACGGGGTGCGGGCGTTCGGTCTCCCCTGGGTGCAGGCCGAGATCGGCTTGCCGTTCAAGCTGGACGGCTTCATCCGCGGCATTTCCTACCAAGGACTCACCGTCGCGGGCGGCGGCCTGCGCTACGGCTTATGGTCTCCATCCGACAAGCCTTGGACGCCGCAAGTCCTGATCAGCGCCGTCGGCAACTCGGTCGTTCATCAGCAGTTTTCCGCCAGTCACTTCGGCGCCGACCTCGTCGCGTCCGTCGGCAATGCGGCGGTGAGTCCCTACATCGGCGCGGGCTTCGATCGCACGCGGCTGGTGGTACGGTCCTCGTCGCTCGATCCGTCTCTCGACGGCCGCGCGGTCTCCACCTTGGAGAGCCGCTTCACCGCCGGCGTCCGGATCAAGCCGCTTCAGTTTTCCTACGTGAGCCTGGCTTACACCATGACTCACGGCCAGTCCGGCGCCGAAGCGGACCTGGGCGTCCGATTCTAGGGTGATCGGGGCCGGCGCGCGCGCGCGTTGCGCGTGGGCGGCGTGCGCGGCCGCCGCGTGTTCGTTTCTGGTCTTCGCGCCCAGTTTCACGCATGGTTGGGTCGCGCTCGACGATCCCATGTTTCTTCTGGGCCCGACGGGCTGGCGCGGGTTGGCGCCGTCGAACCTCGTCTGGGATTTCAAGTCCCATATCGGTGGCGTCTACCAGCCTTTTTCCTGGCTGACCTACGGCGTCGACTACGCGCTATGGGGGTTGGACGCGCGGGGCTATCATGTCCAGAGCGCTGTGTGGCACGCGCTGTCCGCCGGGCTGTTTTTCTTCTTGGCGCGCCGCGTGCTGGGAGCCGCCGTCCCTCGCCGCGAGACCGAGGCGGATTGGACGCTTGATGCCTCCGCGCTGACGGCCGCGCTTGTATTCGGCCTTCACCCTTTGCGCGTGGAATCCGTCTCCTGGGCGTCGGAGCGCCGCGACGTGGTCTGCGGAGCCCTCTTCATCGCTTCCGTGCTGGCCTACCTGCGCGCGCGGGAACCTGGACGCGCGCCACTCGGCCTGCGCGCGCCGCTCTTGCTGTTTCTTTCGGCGTTGCTC
The DNA here is from genome assembly GCA_903874575.1 of uncultured Elusimicrobia bacterium. Taxonomy (GTDB): domain Bacteria; phylum Elusimicrobiota; class Elusimicrobia; order UBA1565; family UBA9628; genus GWA2-66-18. The sequence goes on along the minus strand of CAIQSZ010000018.1, from coordinate 2,043 downwards.
GCCAAAGGGATGGCGGTGACTTTACCGGCCGTGCTCCTCATTCTCGACGTTTGGCCCCTGCGACGCCTCGGCCGCCGCGCCGTCGGCGGTCGCGAGGTTTTTGGGGAGAAGCTTCCGTTTTTCGCGTTCGCGGCGTTCTTCGCGCTGGTCGGCACGGCGGTCCAGCATCGCCTTCGCTGGACCTGGGAGCAGCATGGTCTCGCCGGGCGCTTCGCCCAGTCCGCTTACTCGTTCGCGTTCTACGCAGCGAGGACGCTCTGGCCCGCGGGACTTCTTCCCATGTACGAACTCCGTCCGCCGCTGAATCCGTTCGAGCCGCGTTTCCTGGCCGCGGCCGTTGTGGCCGTCGTCGCGGCCTGGGCGTGCGTCCGAGTCCGTCGCGAGCGCCCGTGGGCGGCGGCGGCGCTCGCGGCTTATGGGGTCATGCTGGCTCCCGTGTGCGGCTTGTTCCAGTTCGGCCCGCAAATCGTCGCCGACCGCTACTCATATCTGGCCTGCCTGCCTCTGGCGCTGGTCGCCGGCGCGGTTGCGCGCTGGGCGTTGCCTCGCCGTCCGGTCGCGGCGGGGGCCGCCGCGGCGGCCGTCCTTCTTGCCTTGGCGACGGCTACGGTTGACCAGCAGGCCTGCTGGTCCGACTCGAAGGCTCTGTGGACGCGCGTGCTTGCGGGCGATCCGGATTCCGGCCTGGCGCGCGCGGGGCTCGGCCGCGTGGCGGTCGGCGAGGGTCGCCTCGAGGAGGCCGAACGCTCCTTTCGGCGGGCGCTGGCCGCGTTTCCGGGCTGCGCCGAGGACCAGGATCGCCTGGCCGCGGTCCTGTCGGGCGCGGCGGCGACGCCCGAGCAGGAGAGGCGCTTGCGCGCGTCGGTCGAGACCCGGCCGTTATGCCGCAGCGCGCGCGCCAGCCTGGGGGCCGTGCTGGCTCAGCGAGGGGATCTGGCCGGAGCCGAACGCGTCTTGAAGATCGTGACGGCCGTGGCTCCCGATCACGAGGGAGCGCGCATGAATCTGGCGCGGGTGGAAAAGTTGCTCCGGCAGGGGCGTCAGCCGCGGTAGGAGCCCTTGAAGCTTTTTTCGGCGTCGCGTCGCGCGTCTTTCTTTCGCAGGTCGTCGCGGCGGTCGGCCCCGGTCTTGCCCTTGGCTAAACCGAGGGCGATCTTGGCCCAGCCGCGGCGGAAGTAGACTTCCAGAGGGATCAAAGTCTGGCCCTTGATGGCGAGTTTGTTCTCGATCTTGGCGATTTCGGCGGAGTGGAGAAGGAGCTTGCGCTTGCGTCGCGGATCCAGGGGCTCGGCGTTGGTGGCGAACAGGTAGGGGGGGATGTAAAAGTTCTCAAGCCACAATTCGCCGTCGGCGACGCGCCCGAAGCATCCGTCCAGGCTGGCTTGGCCTTTGCGCAGGGACTTCACCTCGGGGCCGCGCAGCTGCAGGCCGGCCTCGATGACCTCGAGGATCGCGTAGAACTGGCGCGCTTTGCGGTTGGTGGCGACGATCTTTTTATCGTCGGTCTTTTCTTTGGGGGGCATCGCCGTTGCCGCGATTCTATCAATTTACGACGGGCGGCTTGTCACTGCTCGCTCCTATGTCGTAGAATTGCGCACGAGCAGTTCGTCTCGAGCGGTGGGCAGGTGGCGGAACTGGCAGACGCGCACGGCTCAGGACCGTGTGTCCGAAAGGACTTAAGGGTTCAACTCCCTTCCTGCCCACCGGTCGAGATGAAAAGTTTGGTTGATGTTGACTTGACAGGACGAGTCGTCAGGGCTATACTGCGCTCAAGGGTGTATGGCCTTTCGTGCCGCATAACGCACATTTACCCTTGATACATACATAAAACGGCACAAAGGGGGTCATGCACATGACGAAGTTGAACAGGAAGGGCTTCACGCTCATCGAGCTCATGATCGTCGTCGCGATTATCGGCATTCTCGCCGCGATCGCGATTCCGAAGTTCGCGGAGCTGATTCGTAAGTCGGGCGAGGGCGCCTCAAAGGGCAACCTCGGCTCGCTTCGGTCGTCGCTCAGCATCTACTACGGAGACATGGAAGG
>CAIQSZ010000017.1 GCA_903874575.1 uncultured Elusimicrobia bacterium | reverse complement strand
GGTTCGAACCTCGTGTTGATCGACAGAAGGCTTGAGATTCAAATGCAAAAGCCGCTGGCGCTCTTCCGTGAGCTTGCGCCCGAGGTCCAGGGACTCTATAAACGACTAGAACCTCGTAAACCCCTAACTTCTCAAGGGGAATACGAGGTTCTATATTCGCGGAATGAAAGCTGGCGGGGCCAACGGGATTCGAACCCGTGATCTCTGCCTTGACAGGGCAGCGTGTTAGGCCAGCTACACCATGACCCCAGCGGGCGGGATTATATCACATCCGATCGCGTCTCGCCTAATGCGTCCGGTGGGAGTAGGGGGCGGCGTGGGGTTTGTGGCCGCAACAGACCAGACGCAGGGCCCGGGCCACGAGGTAGAGCCCGCCCATGACGAAGAGCGCCATGAACAGTCCGGCCACCAGTCCGTGTCCGTGGATGGACTGGTCGGGATTTTGATCGACGGCGATGACGGTGTTGTTCATGGGTCTCTAGGATTCATACGTCCGTATTGAGACGTGGTTCGACCCTCGGGTGTGTCGCTCGGCGGCCTCTTCGTTGCCCCAGTATTAAGCGACGGCGGAGGCGCGTATGAAGAGCCATTCATGGACGGCGCTCGGCGGCGTCGCGGCGGCGGCCGGGGCGCTCCTGATGCTGAGCGGCCGCCCGCCCGTCGCGGAGGTCGCGGTCGACTTAAGGTCCGCTCCCGCCGCGCGCGCGGCGACGAGCGCCTTCGCGGCGAAAGCTCCGCCGGCGCCTTCGCCGAAGCTCAAGTATCAGCTGTTGGCGGAGCGTTGTCTCCTGGCTGAATTCCGGGAGGAAGCGCGGCAGTTGGAATCGGAATCCCTGTACCTGAGCGCGGACGCCGACAGCCTTTGGGCGACGTGGAGGAGCCGTTTCGGCGGCGGCGGAGGCTTCATCCGGCCGTACGGCGTCGCGGGGGGCGCGGCCAATCCCGCCGCCGAGCAGGAGGCGCTGCACCTACAGTCCGAACTGTTCAACCTCAAGAGCCAAGCGCAGAACGTCCGGGAGAACGCGCGCATGCTTTCGGCGGAGGTGGAGGCGGCGGATCGCCGTTGGCTCGCCCTGGCCGGCATGATCATCGACCGCGAAGGCAGCGACGCGTTCTACGCCGAATCGATCTCCGACCTTCTCGGAGAGATCAGGCCTCTGGCCGGCCGCGTGGCCGCGCTCGATTCGAACGTCAGGACTCGCCAGGGGGACGTGGATCGTCTTTATCCGGGGCTGAATAAGTACATGCGCCAGAACCTACCGAATCCTCCGGATCTCGCCCGCTCGCGGCATTGGTTCGAGTATATGCTCAGGGACAGGCCGCGCCCGGAGTTCCAGGCGGACTTCGACCGCCGCTACGCGGCGGCCCTGGAAGAAGCGCGCGATATGCTGAAAGCCCCGCCCGGCCGTCTACCGTTGAAGAAAACTCCCTGACGCCGGAGGAAACGGCGGCGTCTCAACTGCTAAACTCCCGGCTCGGGCCGTTAGCTCAGCGGTAGAGCAGAGTCCTTACACGACTAAGGTCGGGGGTTCGAATCCCTCACGGCCCACGCTTTTTGCGCAGGTCCTCGAGGCGGGCCTTCGTCGCGGCGAGGTGCTCCTCGACGGCCGCGAGGTACTTCTTCGCGTAGCGCCCTTGGATGTCGTCGGGCTTGTAGTACGGGATCTCGAACTTCAGGTTCTCTGCCGTCTGCGCCAGGCCGACGCCGAGGCGCTCCAGATATTCGGCGAGCTTGGCGGGATCGGTGGGCTCCACGGGGGGATTCTCGCTTTTCCGACGGGCGGCGTCAAATCAGGGCAGGTATTGAATCTGAAGGAGCTCGTAGCGCGCTCCCAGGTTGGCCGCCTTGGCGGCCCGCCGCAGGGCCTTGCGCAGGTCGGAGACCTGGATCGTCCGGTCCAGGCGCACGGTCACGACGCCTTCCTCCTTGTCGAAGTCGACCGTCGCCTTCTCGACGCCGGGCAGTTTCGCCCACTCCAGGGCGATCGCGCGGGCGCAGACCGTGCACAGCATCCCGCGCACGCCGACGGAATAGCGCCCCGGGGGGAGTTCGTTGTAGGAGGCCGGCAGGGGCGGCAAATCGGCGCGCGCGGAGCCGGCCAAGGTCAGCAGAAACAGCGCGAGGGCGTGGAGCGTCACCTCCACGAGCATAGCAGGTGCGGTGACGGGCGTCCAGAGGATTTGATAGAATCGGCCCCGTGGAACTTTTCGGTCGCGCGACGTGGCTTATGTTCGCCGTCGCGGCTCTGCCGACGGGTCTTGCCGGCTGGTGGATCGGGAGCCGCTTCGGGGCATCGGCGCCCGCCGTCCTGGGCGCCGTCGGCTTCGTCTCCGCGCTGTTTTCGGCCGTCGCCTCCTGGCTGATCTGGCGCTGGTTCGTGGCGCCCCTGCGCGAGTTGGAGGAGGGGCTGGAGCGCTGGACCAAGGGCGATCTCTCGTCGCCGTTGGAGGAGTCGCGCATGGCCGGTTGGCGCGGCTTGGCGCGCCAGTTCGCGCGCGCGCAGGCCGACCTCCAGAGCAGCCTGGAGGACGCGAAGGAGAATCTCGCGCGCGAGCGCGCCCGCCTGCAGACGCTCATCGAGAGGATCCCCGACGCCTTGATCATGACGAACCTCCGCGGCGAGGTCGTGTTCTTCAACTCGGCCGCGATGGTGGTGCTGGGGGTCAAGCCCGCCGACGTCCGGGGCGGCGGCCGCGCCCTCTTCTCGCCGTTGCAGCCCGAATTGTGGCGCATGCCGATGCAGGATATCCTCAAGCGTCATTCCTCCGGGCTGGCGGTCGAGGCCGTCTCCGCCGACGGCACGACGCTGACTTATCGGACCCTCGTCACCATGTTCAACGACGCGACGACCGGGGATTTCGGCGTGCTGGTCATGCTGCGCGACGTGACCGCCGAACGCCGCCTGGACGCGATGAAGGAAGAGTTCTTCCAGTCCGCCGCGCACGATCTGCGCGCGCCGCTGTTGGCGATTCAGGGCTACCTGCGCCTTCTGCGCAAGTCCCTCGCGCCCGACGAGCGGCAGACGAGCTGGTTCGGCGCGATCGACCAGTCCTGCGAGAAGCTGACCTTGCTGGTCAAGGACGCGTTGGACTTCGCGCGCATCGAGAACGGCCACCTGGGCCTTTTGCCCTCGCCCGTGGATGCCCGCGCGTTGGTGCGCCGCACCGTGAGCCTGTTCCAGCCGATCGCCGACGAGCGCGGCATCATCCTGGAGGCCCGCGTGGACGCCGACGCTCCGACCGCGTTCGAGGCCGACGAGCGGCTCATCGAGCGGCTCATGCACAACCTCCTCGCCAACGCGCTTAAGTTCACGCCCCGCGGCGGCCACGTGGTCGCGCGGGCCTCGTCCCAGGGGGATATCTTGGAGATCGTCGTCGAGGACGAAGGCCCCGGCATTCCGGAGAGCCAGCGCGGCGCGATCTTCGAGCGCTTCCGCCAGCTCGAGACCTCGGGGCCGAAGTCGGGCTTCGGACTGGGACTGTCCATTTGCGCCAAGATCGTCAAGCTGCACAACGGAGTCATCTGGGTCGAACCCGGCTTGGTGAAAGGCTCCCGTTTCATCGCGCGGCTGCCGCTGAGCCAACGCCCCAAGGAGACATGAGCATGAAGACCCTCGCCGCTCCCGTTCCCGTGATGGCCGACGCGTTTCTCCCGTCCGGCGCCCTGGCCGACGCCCTTGCGGTCGTCGTCGCCAGCCTGTTCGTCGCCGTCTGCGCCCAGGCCGAGATCAGGCTCCCGTTCACGCCCGTCCCCATTTCCGGCGGCACGCTCGGGGTGCTTTACGCTGGGGCCCTTCTCGGCCCGCGCCGCGGCGCGGCGGCGATCGCGCTTTATCTGCTCGAGGGCGCGGCGGGCCTGCCGGTGTTCTCCGGCGGCGCGGCGGGCTTCGCCCGCCTGCTCGGCCCGACGGGCGGCTATCTGGCGGGCTTCCCCGTCGCGGCCTACGTCGTCGGCCTGCTGGCCGAGCGCGGCTGGGACCGCACGCCGTCGCGCGCGTTCGCGGCCATGCTTTTGGGGAGCCTGCCGATCTTCGCGCTGGGCCTGCTGGGCTTGTCGCGTTTCGTCCCCGCGAAGGCGTTGCTCGGCGCGGGGCTGTGGCCCTTCATTGCCGGCGATCTGCTCAAGGCCGCGTTGTCCGCGGGACTTCTGCCCTTGGGCTGGAAGCTCATCGGCCGGCGCGCCTCGCGCTGAAGCCCGGCGCCGTCGGCGATTCTTCCGGGGTTGACAGGCCTCGTGCCGTCCGCTACACTGAGCCCGGTCTGACGAATCCGACAATTCGGGCTGTGCCGCGTCACTCATGAACAACAAGAAAGGTCTCCTGCTCGACGCGGTCATCGGACTGATCCTGACTCTGTTCGTGACGGGGTCGTATCTTTCCCTTTTCGCCGGTCCCCTGCTCGCCTCCGTCGAGTTCAAGGCGTACGACATCCGATCGAAGCTGCGCGAAAGCCTGCGATCTCCCGACGAGATCGTCATCGTCGCCATCGACGACGACGCGATCGCCCAGCTCGGACGCTGGCCGTGGCCGCGCGCCCGCATCGCCGAGGCGGTCGACCGCATCGCCAAGGACAAGCCGCGCGCCATCGGGCTCAACATCCTCTTTTCGGAACCGGAGCAGAACCAGGGCCTCGGCGAGTTGAAGCGCCTCGAGGAGCGGTTCAAGGAGTTGGTGGCCTCGCGCAGGATCGTCCAGCGCGGCGCGGACTTTTCCCTGGAGTTTTCGTCCTCCTCCGCGGCGCTCGATTCCGACACGAGGCTTCTCGCCTCCCTGCAGGCCGCCGGGAACGTGGTGATGCCGTTGTTCTTCGTGGACAATCCGACCGGGGCCAAGCAGCCCGACCTTGCCGCGGAGGTCTCCGGCTCGGCCCTGCCCGTCGGCGCGTCCGCCGCCGGCCTGCCGTCCGGCGAGAAGATGCTCGCGCCCCTGCAGGCGTTCGTGGCGGCGTCCGGCGGCATCGGCCACGCGAACCTCCTGCCGGAGTCCGACGGGGTCGTCCGACGGATCGCGCCGCTCATCGAGTACCAGAAGCGCCTGTTCCCGTCCTTCGCGCTGCGCTTGGCGATGGCCTACTACGGTCTCAAGCCCTCGGACCTGGCGTTGGCCCCCGGCGTCGGAGTCGAGGCGGGCAAATTGCGCGTGCCGATCGACGACGAAGGCCAAACCTCCGTCACCTTCCTGGGGCCGCCGAGTTCCCAGGTCATCAAGCGCGTGCCCTACCAACAGCTCTGGACGCAGTCGATCGGCGACGACTACTTCAAGGACAAGATCGTGCTGGTCGGCCTTACGGCCTCCGGCACGCAGTCCAACTTCACGACGCCGCTGGCGGGGGAGACCTCGTCCGTCGAGGTCATGGCGCACGCGGTCGAGAACTATCTCCACCAGCGCTATCTGACGCGGCCGCCGTGGGCGCCCCGGCTGGAGTTGGGTCTTCTCGCGGCGATCGGACTGTTCGTGATGCTCGTTCTGCCGCGCCTGCGCGCGTTCTGGGGTCTGGTGGCGAGCCTGGCGCTGGCCCTGGCGCTGGCGGGCGCCGGGACCGTCCTGTTCTCCAACGGGGAGTGGATCAAGATCGGCTATCCGCTGACGCTGCTGCTGGCGGGCTATGTGGTCGTCATCTCGAAGAGCTTCCTGGTCGCCGAGAAAGGCAAGGAACTGGTCGAGGCGTCGGCCATCGAGACGAACAAGATGCTGGGCCTTTCGTTCCAGGGCCAGGGCATGCTGGACCTGGCGTTCGAGAAGTTCCGGCTCTGTCCGCTCGACGGCAACATGAAGGACACGCTCTACAACCTGGCCCTTGATTTCGAGCGCAAGCGCCAATACTCGAAGGCCGCGGCGGTGTTCGACCATATCGCGGCCAAGGACCCCAAGTACAAGGATATCGTCGAGCGCGGCAAGAAGCTGAAGGAGGCCTCCGAGGGCGCGGTGTTCGGAGGCGTCGGCGCGAAGCGGGAAGACACGGTGATGCTCGCCGACGGCGCGTCGAAGCCCACTTTGGGCCGCTACGAGATCGAGAAGGAGTTGGGCCGAGGCGCGATGGGCGTGGTGTACCTGGGCCGCGACCCGAAGATCAACCGCATGGTCGCCATCAAGACCATGATGTTCGAGGAGGGCGCCGACGGCGCCGGCACGAAGGCGGTGAAGGAGCGTTCTTTCCGCGAGGCGGAGTCGGCGGGCACGCTCAACCACCCGAACATCGTGCGCATCTTCGACGCGGGAGAAGAGAACGAGGTCGCCTACATCGCCATGGAACTCCTGGACGGACTGGACCTCGCCCGGCATACCGCCAAGGACGCCCTCCTGCCCATGGCCAAGGTCGTCGAATACGTCGCCACCGTCGCCGACGCGCTCGATTACGCTCACAAGCAGGGCATCGTCCACCGCGACATCAAGCCCGCGAACATCATGCTCCTTAAGGACGGATCGGTGCGCGTCGCCGATTTCGGCATCGCGCGCATCACCGCGTCCTCGAAGACCGCGACCGGCACGGTCATGGGCACGCCGTCGTACATGAGCCCGGAGCAGGTCGCGGGCCGCAAGGTCGACGGGCGCTCCGATTTGTTTTCCCTGACCGTCGCGCTCTATGAACTGCTCATCGGAGAGAAGCCGTTCAAGGGAGGCGAAGGCATCGGCACGCTGTTGTTCCAGATCGCCAACGACCCGGCGCCCGACATCCGGGAGGTCGATCCGAAGCTGCCGTCGGCGCTGAAGGCCGTGATCGACAAGGGCCTGGCGAAGAATCCCGCGGGCCGCTACCAGCGCGGCTCGGAGCTCGCCTCGGCTCTGCGCGCCGCGCTTGCGCCCGGCGCCGTCTGCGACCCTCCGACCCAGGAGCTTCCCGTGTCCGCGTCCAAGCCCGCGCCGTCGGACTCGTCGAAGACCGTGCAGCTGTCGCCGTCGGACATCCCGGAGCTGGACGCCATGCTCAGCGCCGCCGGGCGCGAACTCCTCGGCGCGCCCATTCCCGCGCCGACCGAACCGACGAACATGACCATCGAGCTGCCGACGCACCGTGGAGCGGGGCCGCGCGACGGCCTGCCGCCTCCGCCGAAAAAGGGCGAGGACATGACCTTGAACTTGACGTCTCCCTTGAACCCGGACGCGACCGTGCGCCTGACTCCCCCTCAGGAGCCCGGATGAAGACCAAGGACCTCGTCGAGTTCGCCGGAGCGACCGATCCGGGCTGCGTGCGCAAGAACAACGAGGACAACCTCGCCGTCGAGCCGGAACTGGGGCTGATCGTGGTGGCCGACGGCATGGGCGGTCACAACTCGGGCGAGGTCGCCAGCGACATCGCGGCCAAGACCATCGTGGAGTTCGCGCGCAAGATGCTGGGGGGCGACCGATCCATTCTGCCCGAGGGCGGCACGGCGGGCCTGTCTCCGCGCGGCCGCCAACTCGAGTTCTTCGTCAAGGCCGCCAACGAGATGATCTATCAGAAGGGGCGCGCGTTCCCGAAGGACGCGGGCATGGGGACGACCGTCGTCGCGGCGCTCGTCGACGCCAGATCGATGACCGTCGCCCATGTCGGCGACAGCCGCCTCTATCTGTATCGCCGCGGCGGCCTCGCGCAGTTGACCGAGGACCACTCTCTGGTCGGAGAGCAGGTTCGCCGCGGCGAGATCACCGCCGACCAGGCTTCGCGGTCGAATCTGCAGAATATCCTGACGCGGGCCCTCGGGGCGGAGTCGGACGTGCGGGTGGACGTGGCCGACCACGCCCTGATGCCCGGAGACATGGTCGTTTTGGCGACGGACGGACTGCCGAAGATGGTGCCCGACGCCGACGTCGCGGCCGTCATCGCGGCCGCGGGCGAGCCCCGGAAGGTCGTGGACGCCCTGATCGCCAAGGCGCGGTCGGCCGGCGGCGTGGACAACGTGACCGTCGCCGTCGCGCGCG
>CAIQSZ010000016.1 GCA_903874575.1 uncultured Elusimicrobia bacterium | reverse complement strand
CGGAACGCCAGCTCGGCCGCGTGGCCGCCGGAGCCGAGCGTGCAGTCCAGGAGCGTCGCGCCCTCCAGGGGGGCCAGCGCGTCCAATACCTCGGCCGTCATGATCGGCACGTGGCCGCCGGCGGGGGTGGAGCCGCGGGCCTTCGCCTTGGCGACCGCCTCGGGGTCGCCGCCGAGCTCCTTGTACTTCTGCGCGAACGCCTTCGGGTGCGTGCCTGTGTAACGGTCGCGCCGCCGGTGCGACGCGACGACTTCGGCGAGCGCGACGTCGTCCGGAACGAGCTCCTGCTCGAGCAGGCGCCGCGCCTCGACCCAGCGGATCGCGTCGTGGACGGCGGGCGCGAGCGTGCCGGAGTACTTCGTCACCAGCATCGCGACCCTTTCGTCCGCGCCGTCGCGCACGCGCGCGGCCTCCGCGCCGACCTCGGCCTCGACGCCGAACCGCTCGCGCAACGCGCGCGCGGCCGCGGCGGCGGGCGATTCTCCGGACACGACCCGGACGCCCGGAAACTCCCACCTGCCGGCGAACTCGAGGCCGGCGGCGCGGCGGGCGAGAAGCACCATCCCGGAGCGCAGCACGACGGCGCGCGCGCCGATCACCAGGCGGCTCTAGCGCGCGTGGTCGACGGCGTTCTTGAACATCTCCAGGCCGATCGCCTGCTTGCGGTAGGTCTGGCGGGTCCAGTTCGGGTGCTGGTGGGAGGCGACGAAGCGCTCGGGATGCGGCATCAGGCCGAGCACGTTGCCCTCGGGGTTGGTGAGCCCCGCGATGTTGAAGATGGAGCCGTTGGGATTGTGCGGATAGCCCATCAGCTTGCCGTCCTCGGTCACGTATTGGAGGGCGATCGACTTGGTCTTCTTCAGGTCTTCCAGGTGGCGCGGGGACTTCAGCACCAGCTTGCCCTCGCCGTGGGCGACCGGCAGCTCGATCATCTCGGGCAGGCCCTTGAAGAACAGGCACGAGCTCTGCGTGTTCAGCCGCAGGTGCACCCAGCGCGCCTCGAACCGGCCGGAGTCGTTGAAGGTGAACGAGGCGACCTGGTCGCACGCGTTCGAGTGCGGCAGCACGCCCGCCTTGACCAGGACCTGGAAGCCGTTGCAGATGCCGATGACGGGGCGGCCCAGGCGCACGAATTGGCGCAGGTCGGTCAGCGTGTGGCGGACCTGGTTGGCCAGCACCTTGCCGGCGCCCACGTCGTCGCCGTACGAGAAGCCGCCGGGGATGGCCAGGACGGCGTAGTCCATCAGGCGCTTCTTGCCGGCCTTGATCTCGGCGATGTGCACGAGGTCCGGGTCGCCGCCGACGACGCGGAACGCGTTGGCCGTCTCCAGCTCGCAGTTGGTCCCGGCCGCGCGCAGGACGAGGATCTTGGGCTTCTTCATCCGAGCACCGCGGGCAGGGTCTTCTGCCACGCTTCCTTGAGCTCCCGCAGGGGCTCTTCCATGACGACGGAACCGTCGAGGCCGACGACCTTCAGGATCGGGTTCGCGGTGGTCTGTCCGACGCGGCGGACCGCGGCGGCCTTCGCGCCCTTGCCGAAGTGGCGCAGGAACGCGCTCTCGCTTTCGGGCGAGACTTCGACGAGGATGCGGCTAGGGCTTTCGCTGAACAGGAGCGTCTCGTTCGAATAAATGCGCGGGTCGCGGGCCATCTCGTCCAGGTCGATCAGGCAGCCGAACTCGCCCGAGAATCCCATCTCGACGGCGGTCACGGCCAGGCCGCCTTCGGACAGGTCGTGGGCGGAGAGGACCAGGCCGCGGTTGATCGCGGCGTGCAGGGACTTGAAGCCTTCCAGCGCGCACGCCGGGGAGACCTTCGGCACCTCGCCGCCGGAGCGGCCCAGGATCTTGTGGTACAGCGAGCCGCCCAGCTCGTCGTTGGTGCGGCCTATCAGGTAGAGCGCGTTGCCCGGGCCCTTGAAGTCCATGGTGACGGCCTTGCGCGCGTCGGGCACCGTCGAGATCGCCGAGATGAGCAAAGTTCCGGGGATGGGGAGCTCCCGTCCCTTCTCGTCCTTCGACTGGTTGTAGAGCGAGTCCTTGCCGGAGATGAACGGCGCGCCGAAGCCCTTCGCCGCGTCGCGGCAGCCTTCGGCCGCGCGCACCAGCGCGCCCAGCTGCTTCGGGTCCGCGGGGCTGGCCCAGCAGAAGTTGTCCAGCAGCGCGGCGCGGGACGGATCGGCGCCCACGCAGGTCAGGTTGCGCAGGGCCTCGTCGACGACGGCCATCGCCATCCAGTACGGGTCGAGGCGGCCGTAGTCGGGGTTGAGCCCGTGCGCGACCGAGAAGCCCATGTGGTCGTCCATGTCGCCGGTCGCGGCCTGCGGCCAGATCACGCAGGCGTCGCCCGGGCCGTCGTGGCGCACGCCCTGGAGCGGCTTGATGACGGTGCCGCCCTGGACCTCGTGGTCGTACTGGCGGATCACCCATTCGCGGGAGCACACGTTCAGGTCGGCGACGGCCTCGCGCAGGACCAGCGAGGCCTTTTTCTCCGCGCCGCCGGACGGCTTGGCGGGGGCGGGGGCGTTCCACACGGCCTCGCGCTCCACCCGCGGCAGGCCTTTGTGCAGGAACTGCATGTCGAGGTCCACGACGGGACGGCCGCGGTGTTCGACGACGAGGCGTCCGGTCTTCGTGAACTCCCCCAGGACCGCGGTCTCGCAGCCTTCGGCCGCGAACACGGCCTGGAGCGCCTTGAGGTTCTTCGGCGGCACGGCCAGGACCATGCGCTCCTGGGACTCGGACAGCCAGATCTCCCAGCTGTCCAAGTCGGAGACCTTCAGCGGCGCGTTTTCCAGGCTCACGCGCGCGCCGGCGGCGCCCAGCTCGCCCACGGCCGACGAGAAGCCGCCGGCGCCGCAGTCGGTGACGGAGCGATAGAGCTTGCGCTCGCGCGCGCGCAGGAGGGCGTCCAGGACGCGCTTCTCGGCGATCGCGTGGCCGATCTGGACGGCGGAAGTCGGGGCGTCCTCGCCCAGGTTGGCCGATGAGAAGGTGGCGCCGTGCAGGCCGTCGCGGCCGGTCTTGCCGCCGACGGCGACGATGAAGTCTCCCGGCTTGACTTCCTTGTCCACGGCCCACTGGGGAATGAGGCCGACGGTGCCGCAGAACACCAGCGGGTTGAGCCGGTAGTCGTCGTCGAACCAGAGGCCGCCGCCGGCCGTCGGGATGCCCATGCGGTTGCCGTAGTCGCGCACGCCGGCGACGACGCCGCGCATGGTGCGGTTGGGGTGATGCGCGCCCTCCGGGAGCGGGCCTTTGTAATCGGGACGGCCGAAGCAGAACACGTCGGTGTTCAGGACGGGCTTGGCGCCCAGGCCGCAGCCCAGCACGTCGCGGACCACGCCGCCGACGCCGGTTTCCGAGCCGCCGTAGGGCTCGAGCGCGGAAGGGTGGTTGTGGGTCTCGGCCTTGAACGCGAGCGCCCACTTCTTGCCGAAGGCGACCACGCCGGCGTTGTCGTCGAACACGGACAGGCACCAGGGCTTCTTGACGGCCTGGGTGGCGGCGACGATGGTCTCCTGGAACAGGTTCTTGATGACGCGGGTCTTCTTGCCCTCGGTCAGGCGGATCGGGCTGGTGAAGGTCTTGTGCTTGCAGTGCTCGGACCACGTCTGCGCGAGGGTCTCCAGTTCGGCCAAGGTGGGCTCGCGCTTGAGGCCCTTGAAGTGCCCCTGGATGACGGCCCATTCGGCGTCGTTGAGCGAGAGGTGGCGCGCGTCGCCCAAGGCGCGCAGCTCCTTGACGGACTTGTCCAGGATGCCCGGCGCCTCGGCGGCCGCGGCGGCGGGGTCTTTCACGGCGGATGCGTTCAAGGTTGGGCCTCCGTCACGACGGCGCGGTGGATCAAGGGGTTGGCGAGGCATTTGGAAACGGCCTTCTCGAGCTGGGGCTTGTTGGAGCGGCCGCAGAGGCGGTAGACCATGGCGCAGCGCACCGAGTCGGGGCGCGGCAGGCCCATGTCGGCGATCGCGTCGCGCACGGTCTCGCCCACGGGGTCGGTCACGGTCGGCTTCAGCCAGACCTCGACGCGCCAGAAGTTCATGCCGTTGGCCGGGGGGTTGACGGGCGCCAGCACGCGGTATTCCTGCGTGACGGCGTCGCACAGCAGGTCCTTGGTCGCCTGGAGGACCTGGCCGGCGGAGATGGGGCCCTTGACCTCGTACACGCGGGAGACGCGCGCCTCGCGCAGGGAGGGCATTCCTTGGGCGACGAGCAGGGCCAGGGCCGCGGCGCCCTCGGCGTCGGAGTGCTCGGGGCGCAGGCGGACTTCGATGTTGTGCGTGCTGGTCGGTTGGACGCGGACGTTCACTGGGTCACCTTCTTCAAGAAATCTCGGTAGCGCGCGAGCGTGCCTTCGACGACCTCGGGCGGGAGCGCCGGCCCCGGCTCCTTCTTGTCCCACCCGGAGCGCTCCAGCCAGTCGCGCACGAACTGCTTGTCGAAGCCGTCCGGCGTCCGGCCCGGCTTCCAGTCGGACTTCACCCAGACGCGGGAGGAGTCGGGGGTAAGGATCTCGTCGATAAGGCGCAGTTCTCCGTCGATGAAGCCGAACTCGAACTTAGTGTCGGCCAGGATGAGGCCGCGTGCGTCCAGATGGTCGCAGGCTCTTCGGAAGACGGCCAGGGTCAAAGCCTCGAGGCGGGAGGCCAGCTCCGGGCCGACCTGCCGGGCCAGCTGGGCGCGGGTGATGTTTTCGTCGTGGCCCTCGTCGGCCTTCGTCGCCGGCGTGAAGATGGTTTCGGGAAGCTTCGACGCCTCGAGCAGGCCCTTCGGCAGCGCGTGCCCGCCGATGACGCCGGCGTCGCGGTATTCCTTCCAGCCGGAGCCCGCCAGATAGGCGCGGGCCACGCACTCCACGTCGACGCGCTCGGCCTTGCGCACCAGCATCATGCGTCCGTCGAACCAGTTCCTGTCGAGGGCGACGCCTCGGGGCAAGGCCTTCGAGACGGCGTCGAAATCGGCCGTGATCAGGTGGTTGGCGACCACGTCCTTGGTCAGGTCGAACCAGAACAGCGCGGCGGTCGTCAGGATCTTGCCCTTGCCGGGGACGGGCGTGGGGAGGATGACGTCGAACGCGGACACTCGGTCGGACGCGACGATGAGCAGCTTGTCGCCCAGGTCGTACACGTCGCGGACCTTGCCGCGGCGCAGCAGCGGCAGGCCGGGGATGTCGACGCAGGCGCGGGCGGGGATGGTCACTCCCATTCGATGGTCGCCGGGGGCTTGGAGCTCACGTCGTAGGCGACGCGGTTGACGCCCTTCACTTCGCTGACGATGCGGCCGGAGATCTTGGCGATGAGGTCGTGCGGCAGGCGCGACCAGTCGGCGGTCATGCCGTCGCGGCTGTCCACCGAGCGCAGGACCACGGTGTTCTCGTAGGTGCGCTCGTCGCCCATGACGCCGACGGAGCGGACCGACGGGAGGATGACGACGAACGCCTGCCAGACCTTGTCGTACCAGCCGGAGGACTTGAGCTCCTCGCGCAGGATGAGGTCGGCGTCGCGCAGGGTCTTCAGCAGTTCCGGGGTCACGGCGCCCAGCACGCGGATGGCCAGGCCGGGCCCGGGGAAGGGATGCGCGCCGAGGAGGTCGTGGGAGATGCCCATCTCCCGTCCCAGGCGGCGCACCTCGTCCTTGAACAGCATGCGCAGGGGCTCGACCAGGCGGAGCTTCATCTTCTTCGGCAGGCCGCCGACGTTGTGGTGGCTCTTGATGACCACCGACGGGCCGTGCACGGACACCGACTCGATGACGTCGGGGTAGAGGGTGCCTTGCGCCAGGAACGAGACGCCCTTGATGCGCTTGGCTTCCTTATCGAAGACCTCGATGAAGGCCTTGCCGATGATCTTGCGCTTCTTCTCGGGGTCGGACACGCCCTTGAGTCGGCCCAGGAAGAGCTTCGATGCGTCGACGATCTTCAAGTTGAGCTTCAGCTCCCGGCCGAGCACGCGCTGGGCGCGCTCCAGGTCGCCGTGCCGGGTCAGGCCGGTGTCGACGTAGATGCAGTGCAGGCGCGGGCCGATCGCGCGGCTGATGAGCGCCGCGGCGACCGAGCTGTCCACGCCGCCGGAGAGCGCGCAGACGACCTTGCCCTTCTCGCCGACCTGGGCGCGGATGGCGGCGACCTGGGAGTCGAGCAGCGAGGACATGGTCCAGCGCTTGTCGAACGCGCAGATGCGGCGCGCGAAGTTCTCGAGAAGCTTGGCGCCCAGGGGCGTGTGGACGACCTCGGGATGGAACTGGACGCCGTACCATCGCTTGGACTCGTCGGAGACGGCGGCGAACGGCGCGGTCTCGGTGCGGGCGACGGCGCGCAGGCCTTCGCCGAGGCGCGAGGTCCCGTCGCCGTGGCTCATCCAGACCTGGATGCGCTTGGGAAGGCCCGCGAACAGAGGGCTGCCGGCCAGGACTTCCAGTTCGGCGTGGCCGTACTCGCGCTTGTGGGCGGGCGCGACCTTGCCGCCGTGCAGCGCGACGAGGAGCTGCATGCCGTAGCAGATGCCCAGGACGGGCACGCCCGCCTCGAAGACGAACGGGTCCGGGCGGGGGGAGCCCGCGCGATGGACCGAGTCCGGTCCGCCCGAAAGGATGATGCCCGCCGGGCGGGCCTCCTCGATCTTCCCGCGATCGGCCGTGTAGGGGAGAATCTCGCAGTACACTTCCAGCTCGCGCAGGCGCCGCGCGATCAGCTGGGTGTACTGGCTCCCGAAGTCGAGGATGAGGATCTTCTCGGCTTGCCGGGCCGCGGACTCCACTATTTGCCCATCCCGATGCGCTGGGCCTTCTGGAAGATCTTGCCCTCCGTCTTGATGGAGGGCGCGATCACGATCTCGGTGGTCTGCATCTCGCGGATGTTCGACGCCCCGACCGAGCCCATGCAGGTGCGCAGGGCGCCGACCAGGTTTTGCGAGCCGTCGTCCAGGCGGGACGGGCCGTACAGGATTTCTTCCAGGCTGCCGGTGATGCCGACCTGGA
This sequence comes from uncultured Elusimicrobia bacterium, assembly GCA_903874575.1. Lineage (GTDB taxonomy): Bacteria > Elusimicrobiota > Elusimicrobia > UBA1565 > UBA9628 > GWA2-66-18. The sequence goes on along the minus strand of CAIQSZ010000016.1, from coordinate 5,752 downwards.
TGCGCGTGCCGCGCGGAAGGTTGGCGTGCGGCGTGGCCATGCCCCAGTGGAAGCCCTGGCCGGGCGCTTCCTTGGCGCGCGCGAAGGCCGAGCCGACCATGACGCCGTCGGAGCCGCAGGCGAACGCCTTGCAGATGTCGCCGCCGGTGGACATGCCGCCGTCGGTGATGATGGGGACGTAGCGGCCGGTGCGCTTCCAGAAGTAGTCGCGGGCCGCGGCGCAGTCGACGGTGCCGGTGACCTGGGGCACGCCCAAGCCCAAGACCCCGCGGGTGGTGCACGCCGCGCCGGGCCCGACGCCGACCAGCAGGCCGGAGACGCCGGCGTCCATCAGTTCGGTCGCGACCGAGTAGGTCACGCAGTTGCCGACGATCACGGGAATCTTCATCGACTTGCAGAACTTGCCGATCTCGAAGGGCTTGTACTTGGTCGCCTTGTGGCGGACGGTGGTGACGGTGGACTGCACCACGAACAGGTCGGCGCCGGCCTCGGCGGCGATTTTGGCGTACTTCTCGGCGTTCTGCGGGATGGTGGAGATCGCGCAGGGCACGCCCGCCTTCTTGATCTGCTTGATGCGCTCCGCGATCAGCTCTTCCTTCACGGGGGGGCGGTACATCTCCTGGACCAGGCGGGTGGCCTCTTCCGGGGTCGCGCCCGCGATCTGGCTGACGACCTCGCGGGGCTTGTCGTAGCGGGTGCTGATGCCGTCCAGGTTCAGGACGCCGATGCCGCCCAGCTTGCCCATCGCGACGGCGAACTCCACGTCCACGACGCCGTCCATGGCGGAGGCCAGAAAAGGGATCTCGAGCTTCACGTTTCCGAGCTGAAGCGTGGTGTCGACTTCTTCGGGGTTGACGGTCACGTCGCCGGGAACCAGCGCGATCTCGTCGAATCCGTAGGCCCTGCGGGCCTCACGGTCGCGACCGATGAAGAAAGCCATTCGGGAGCACCTCTCGTCGGAGAATTTGCTGTGCGACGGCGACATCGTATCAAATTCCTTTAATACCCGTCCACAGCCGGGCCGTCTCCTCCCTTGACGCCGTCTTTTTGCCCCGTCATAATAGCGTCATGAGCGACCAACCCCTGTCCAGCGAACACCGCGTCGACATCGCGGCCGGCATCATCTTCTCCGTCATCACCTGCGGTCTCTACAACGTCTATTGGAACTACCGGCAGATGAAGGCGATGAACGCCCTCCTCGGCCGCGCCGAGTACGACTTCGCCAAGTGGGCCATTCTCAGCTTCCTGAGCTGCGGCCTCTATCACGTCTACTACGAGTACCGCATGGGCAGCGACCTGCAGTCCTGGCTGACGCAGAACGCCCGTCCCGTCAACCCGAACCTGGCGATGATCGGCTTGGTCCTCTCCGTCTTCGGCCTCACCGTCGTCGCCGACGCCGTCTATCAGAACGAGCTCAACAAACTGCTGTGAGCCGTCCCGTCCCCTTCGCCGCCGTCGCCGCGTTCGCCTGGGCCGCGCTGGCGGCCCAGGCCGCGTGGCGCCTGCCGCCGTCGGGCCTCACGCTGTGCCCGTTCAAGCTCCTGACCGGCCACGACTGCCCCGGCTGCGGCATGGGCCACGCCGTCGTCTTCGCCATGCGCGGCGATTTCGCCGCGTCCTTCCACGCGCACCCGCTGGGCGCGCCGCTGCTTGCGCTCTGGACTTCCTGGCTGGCCTGGGGCGCCTTCAACCTATATCGCGGACGCGGATTCTCCGACGGGCTTTCGCCCATCCTCCTCCGCCCCGAACCGCGCTGGGCCGCGCTCGTTTTGATCCTCGTCCTGTACGCCGCGCGCGCGATCGGAGTTGTCGCCGTCTGAAAATCTGTTAAAATATCCCCGATATTGCGGGATGGTGAAACGGTATCACGGCAGACTCTGAATCTGCTTTTCTAGGTTCGAATCCTAGTCCCGCAGCCAATTTGGACAGGAAGCCATTTCAGCGACAAGCTGGAATGGCTTTCTCCATTGTGGGACGATGTTTTTCCCATCCAACAGTGTGCTGTCCAGTTCAAAATGAAACATTTTCGGACCGAGTTGTGTTGACAGTCTCTGCCTCCGGCGCCCCTTCCGGGGTCGCCGTATCCCATTCCTCGTACCAACCCAATTTCTGAAGTGCCATCCTCACGGCTTTGCGATGCAAACGTTCGCCTGATTTTCCGATCTCATAGACTTCCGTCGGGTCTGCCGCTTCCAGTTCGAACTTCGCCTCGTACAGGTCCTTGGCCAGCCATCCGCGAGCTTCTGTCGCGGCGTCCAGCGTCGCCTCCTTCCTGAAGTACGCCTGCGCCGATTTCCTGAATCCCAGGCAAGCCCGCGGCTTGACGTAGTTGCGCACCAACATGCCCTCGTCGATTTCGTGTTCCAGCTCCGCTTTGCTCAACTCCCGGCTGGCGAGCGGGATCAGCCAGTTCAAGATCTCCTGGTGATCCCGCTCGACACGACCGTTCGTCCACGGGGCTCTCCGCTGGGTCGGGTAGGGCACGATCTCGTGCTCCTCGAGGACGAGGCCCATGAATACCTCGCTCATGAACGCCGAGCCGTGATCGAACTTCCACACCATCGGCGCACGCCCCATCCGTTTGATGATCGACTCCGCATGATCCAGCACCGCCAGCGAATCCTCGCTGCGCACCAGGTCCCAGCCCAGCACGAAACCGCTCATCTCGTCGATGGTCTTCAGCAACAGCCAACCCCACCCGATTCTCACGAAGTCCGACGACCACATCACGTCTCGGCGCGTGAAGCGCGTTCGTCGCGTATGCGGACGCTCCACGCGCTTGGGCCGCGGCCCGCGGACCTCGCGCAGAATTTTCGCCACCGTCGTAGCACTCAGCCCCACCACGTGCGCGATCGCGTGCGCGTCCCACGTCGACCGGTAGCGCCGGTCCAACTCGACGACGCGATCCCGCAGTTCCTGGGATGTTCTCATGACTTTTCGCCGTGCGGCGCTCCAGCGCCCGCTGACCCATCGCCAGTGCGTGCTTCGGCTGATCCCCCAGCACCAGGCGAAGGCATCGGCCCTGGTTCCGGCGGCGCGCTCTCGGCTCCACTCCTCGGCATAGGCGATTCTTGTCTCGGGCTTCGCATGGCGTTTTTTTTAGACCGCGGCTCCGGAACCGGATCCCATCCCTGCCGACGGATGATCCGCTTTGCTGTCTCCGCCAGAAGTTTCCAATGCTCGCCCTCCCGGCGCACCGCCTTCAGCTCCTTTTCCAGCCGCGCCACCCGCTCCCGCAGCCGCAGCGCCTCCTTTGGCGCCTTCTCCGCCTCGATCCGCTTGGGCCCCGGCGCCTTCGCCTCCAGCGCCTTCAGCCCCGCCTCCCGCACCGCTCGCATCCAGCGGTAGAACAACTCCCGGGACACCCCCGCCTGCCGGCACAGCGCCGTCGCTGGCTCCCGACGGGCCAGCCCCAGCAGGATCAACTCCAGCCGCTCCTGCGGGCTCGGCAATTTCTTGGCGTTGGGCGCTTCGCTCATTGTCCAATCCTCCGGTCTCGGATTTTACATTTCCGGGGACCGCGTCTTTGAGCGAAACCTCCGCGTCCTTGGCCACGACCCGCAACTCCTTGCCATCGATGTTGCCCACGATGTACATCGGCGCTCGGTACTCGGGCGCCGGCGTCGGCGCCGCCTCGACTTTCTCCGTGTTCGACGCCACGATCTGACGCACTTGGTCCGCCACCCGGTAGAACCGGTCCGACGGCGTCACGTTCTCGATCCCCTGATGCGGCCGCTTGAAGTTGTAGTACTCGACGTACTCCCCGATCTTTTCCTTGGCCTCATCGAAGCTCCCCAGCGGCGTCTTCGCCAGGCACTCCTGGATCACGTTGCGCCAGAACGACTCGATCTTCCCGCACGTCTGCGGATGGTACGGTCGGCTGCGGATGTGCCGAATTCCGAGCTTCGTCAGCATCTCCGTGAACTGGCTGCGCCCTCGCCACGAATAATACTGCCGCCCGTTGTCCGACAGTACCTCCTTGGGCAGGCCGTGCTTCTCGATCCCCGCCCGGAACACCTCCTGCACGTTGGCCGCCGTTTGGAACCGATACAGGCCCCACCCGACGATGAACCGGCTGTGGTCGTCCAGGAACCCGATCACGTACACACGGTACTGGCCCTTGATCATGAAGCTCATGATGTCCGTCTGCCACAACTCGTTGGGCAACGCACGCTCGAAGTGTCGAACCTTCGCCGGACGATTTTTCCGCCGGCTTCGCCCCAGGATCGGGCCGTGCCCCTTGCGCCTCAGTAGATTCCGCACCGTCTCGCGCGCCAGGCTCAGGAAGCCATGCCGCGACAATTCGCCCTGAACCTTCCCGACGCCCGCGTCGGGGTCCGCGCTCTTGATCCCGTCGACCAACTGCTCGGCCGCCGCCACTCGCTGGCTTTGCACATGCGCGGCTCCGCCCGTCGGCTGCGTTTCCAGCCCCGCGATCCCGCCCTTCTCGTATTTTTCCAGCCACTCCGAAACCGCCGTCGCCGACACCCCGTACAACGACTTCACCTCGTCCAACGTCAGCCCGCTTTGCCGAGCCTGAACGATTTCCAACTTCTCAGAAACGGCCCACTGCTTTCTCAACGACTTCTTCGTCTTCATTACATCCTCCAGTAGTCTAACGCCTAGCTCTGGAGGCAGAAACGTCAACAGATCAAACGGCCACGGAACGTCTCAATTCTACTGGACGGGATAAAGCGGCGATCTCCAGGCGCGCGCCAATGGGCATAGGAGCGTTCGGCGTCGTTCAGCACGGAAATGGGGCAGTGGAGCGTCCAGAGGTCGATTTGGAGCGTTTTAAGGCCAAATCCAAGTGTTTAATAACAGTCGGATGCGGTTTCAAGGCTAGGCAGCGATCTTGCCGTCGGGAAGGGAGCGGAGGCTTACGCTGGATTGCTCGCTAACCTCGCCCTAATTGAAGGGTAGGCATAATGGTCTCCCGGTGCTCTTCCTGGCGCCATGTAATCTAGAAAATGTTGCCATGCATCTCGGGTTTCCGCTAAATATTGTTTAGTTCCATCAAACAGGGCTTCCAAAATCTGAGTAGTCCCACCCGCAGAATTGATTTGGCCATTTTGTTCGGCACACTGCAGAATTTCAATTACATCTTTTCCTCCGAACATTGGGATTAAAGGGACCACGCAGGATTGCCCGCGAGCTTCGGCATCGCGAAAGGAAGGAGATCCAAGATATCGCTTCACGGCATAACCAACGAATTCCTTGCGAGGAACACGCTGTATTATTTCCTGTTTTTTCGCATCAGCGAATTCCGGGAATGCCTCAATTAGAAGTTTGTTGACGCCTGGGACCTTAAAGGAATCGAAGAAGCGCGCTTCGATCATTCCTGTCGGAAATTGAGATTGCTGCAGAAATCCCTTGGTCCTAATTCTGGCAGCCTCCGACAGCCAATCCCAGCATTGCGGATTTGCCCCGACGAGTAGAAGCAGGACCCAGAAGCGCTCGTCACTGAGCGAGTCGCCTAATTTCGCCAGCTTGCTACGCATCACTGATTCGTAAGTAGTGCGATGAATGTTCGCGATGGCCGCAATCGAATCAACAATCGCGGCGGGCTTATTCGCAAATTCCACGTCAGGAGGAACGAATAGAATTTTCGCAAGGACAACTGCGAGATTTTCAACGAAGCTTACCTTCGCTTTATCAAGGTACTTTTCAGATAGAAAGTTCTGAATATCCTCCGCCCTCGTAGGGAAAGTAAGCCTTTTAATATCTTCCAGTACGCGTTCGATTGACGCTT
>CAIQSZ010000015.1 GCA_903874575.1 uncultured Elusimicrobia bacterium | reverse complement strand
TCGGCTGGGATTCGAATGGGGCGTGGGCGCAACCGGCGAGAAGCACGAGAAGCGGGAAGGAGGAGAATATCCGTCTCATGATCCCGCGACAACGCTTTCCGTTTTAAGGAAGCTCACAAGCTCGGCGTTCACCTCGTCGGCGTGGGTCCATAGGACGCAGTGAGGCCCGCCCTTGATCACCGCGAGCCGCGCGCCCTTGATGAGCCGGACGGTCCGGCTTCCCGAAGCGGCAAACGGCACTATTCGGTCGGCGTCGCCGTGGATGACGAGCGCCGGCACGTCGACGCGATCTAGATCCTTGCGAAAGTCCTCCCCCCAAGTCGGCACGCACGCGACGCTGGCGAAGGCGGACGCCGCGGCCGCCACGGCCCAATTCGCCCGGACCGCCTCCTCGCTGACGCGCGTGCCGAGGTTGACGTCGGCGTTGAAGAAGTCCTTGAAGAATCCGCTCAAAAACGCGAAGCGGTCCGCGACGACCGCTTTTCTGATGCCTTCAAAGACCGTCCCGTCGACGCCTTCCGGATTATCCGCCGTCTTCAAAAGGAACGGCGGGACGCCTCCGATGAACACCGCGTGGCTCACGCCCTTGGAGCCGTATTTGCCGATGTAGCGCGCCACCTCGCCGGCGCCCATCGAGAAGCCGACGAGCGCGAAATCCTTCAGATCGAGGCGCTCGATGAGCTTGCGAAGATCCTCGGCGAAGACGTCGTAGTCGTAGCCGGACGCCGGCCGGCTGGAATTGCCGAACCCGCGACGGTCGTAGACGATCACCCGGCGGCCGGCGGCGAGCAGCGCCGCGACCTGCCTCTCCCACGACGCCCCGCTCAAGGGGTAGCCGTGGATCAGGATGACGGGCCTGCCGGTTCCGTGATCCTCGTAGTATAAATCGATTGAAGTCGAATTTTCCCGGCCGACGGTGACATAGGCCATGACTTTCTCCTTCTGAGTTTTTCAGCCCGGACTTCAGTTCGCGCCCTTTCGATGCTTCTTAACGGTCTTGGCGTTGATTTCTCCCCGCGATCTCATTGCGTAGAATTTTCCGCGCTGAGCCTGGCTTTTAAAAGGCATGGGACCTCCTTCGCTGCGATCAGTCTATAACGCGCGTCAGAACAACGCCATGGACGCGAGTTGACATTTTTGCGTCGGCGCCGGTCGTGCCGATCAAGAGCCAAACGACGAGTGATCTTCCGATCACAAGTCGCCGTTCATCATCGCTTCCCCGCTCTCTCGTATTTAAATACGCACGCACAACTACCGGACGCCTGACGGCTGAGGATTTCTCCTTTCATCTCCGGGAAGGCCCGGCGGCTGGCCTCTATATCCATCTCGCAGATCACACGGCAGGGCGCGTCGAATCCGTGCTCCTTGCAAATCTCCAGATACGGGCACACCCTCTGGATTTCCAGCACCGCGTCAACGCCTTTGTTTGAAATATCCACGACCGACATATCCATGCCGGCGGCGTTGAAGAACGGCGCCGCTTTGGCGAACCCTTGGGCGAGCGTCGGCTCGGAGAGAAACGGCCCCATGCGCGCCTTCTGCTGCTCGGGATACCCCACCAGCATTTTTTCCCAGGCCTGTTCCGGCCCGAACTTATCGCTGAGCGCCTTGTAGGCGGCAAACTTCTTGTGAGAGGTTTCCAAGAACTTCATATTATCGGCGCCCATACAGTCTCCCTTGCGATGCCCGCCAAACCTACTGGCGCGGCCGCTCGAGATTCGCGATGTCGTAGCCGAGCGCCTTGAGCCGGGCGAGCAAGCCTTCTTCCACGCCCGCCGGCAAGGTCTTCTCGCGCGAGAGTATCCACAGGTACTTGTGCTCGGGGTGGCCGACGGCCGCCCAGCGATACTCGGGATCGAGATCGATGATCCAGTAAGGCGCCTTGAAGGGCCGCCAGAAACTGACCTCCAGGCGCGAGTTGGACTGGTGCACGATCCAAGCCTTCGCCGTCGCCGTGCGCGCGGGCCCGCTCGGAACGTCCTTGTGGCAGGTGTTGAGCACGCCCACGGTGCCGTCCTTCTGAAGCGAATAGTCCGCCGTGATCCCGGCGCAGCCTTTCTCGAAGCGGTTGGGCAGGCGCGCAATCTCGTACCACTTCCCCATGTACCGCGCCGCGTCCACCTGCGGCGTCGGCTGGGATTCGAATGGGGCGTGGGCGCAACCGGCGAGAAGCAGGAGAGAGAATATGATCCGTTTGCTTCGCGAAATCGGTTTCGTCATTTAGCCCGGACCGGGATCATGACTTCGTTTCGCTTCAGGAAAGGCAGGGTCCAGGGCGGATCATAGCCGCTGAAACGCGCCGGCCCCACGGATTCGTATGTCGCGTGGGCGGCGATCCAGTCGCGCAGTTCCCGCTCGTAGCGCCGGCCGCGCTCCTCGCTGAACGACCACGAGTAACGGGCCACGGCAAGAATCTCCTCGGGCATCTCGCGCAATTCGACGCGGGCATCAAGCGGCTTCGGGACGGTCTCAAGGGTATATTTGGACGGGATGACGAACGACATGACCCATGTCTGCGAGTCCGACTCCCGCATCGCGACAGGAGCAGCCATGGAAATGGATTCGGATTTCGTCGACCGCGCCGCCGGCGCCGCCGTCCCGACTTTCGCGGCGGAACGATTCTTGCCGAAGATGTAGCCCGCAAGCGCCAGGAACGATTCCCTCTGGGTTCCTTCGAACGTCCCGCGGGTCGCTATCGACGCGGTCAGATAGGGCGCATATCGTCGGATCTCCATGCGGCCTTCGCGCTCCAGGACTTCATGGCGCGGCTGCTCCTCCGTACGGATGCCGAACACGGAGCAACCGGACGACGCGGCCAGAGCGAAGAAACCGAGCAGACGCTTCATGGGATCTCCTTGACGACGCCTATTGTAGCGCCTTCGCAAGATCAATCAATCGGGAATACTACGGTCCTAATTGATCAATGAACCGTATCGGTTTCGGGACGATAAGGGCCGAGGAGCAAGGCGGGCCCGCCGGAACCGGCCGCTGAACCGGAATCAGACGTCTGGTTCCCCGTAAACAAGAAAACGTTAGCCGACCGGCTCACCTCATGGGCGGTATCGGCGCTCGAGTTGATTGCCTGGGACACCGCGGCTTGAACCAGGATTCCGATAATCCCCCCTCCACCGCCGCCGTTCGAGCTTTGCTGCGCGAAAGTCGCCCCTTCCCAAATCAAGAGTCCGGTCTTCGTCTCGATGAGCCGCGCGCGGGCTTTCACCCTCGTGCCGCTGCTTAGAAAATTGTATCTCGTTCCGTATTGCTCCAACGTGATGTACATCACCGCGTCGGCGCCGAAAATTCCGGCCAGCTTATCGAGCGGCGCCTGCTGCATTTCTCCAGGCCCCGGCAGACCGTTTTCTTTGAGGAACTGGTCGACGACGGCCACCGGGAAAACATAATAGCCCAGTTCGGCAAGAGGCCGCGTGACCGTGGAAAGATAACCGTACGTACCGCGAACGTCGGTTCCGTTGTTCAAAGGCGGAAGCACGAGAATCGATCTCGGTCGATGTCGGCGAAAATTCGTGTAATCGAACGGTTTTGTCGTCGCACAGCCCGTTAATAGCGAGCCGGCGAGGGCGCACCCTACCGAAAGTTTCATGAATCGCGCGCTCACGGCCTCTCAAACCTCGCCAACAGCCGATTCATAAATACCGTAGATTCGGGGAAATTGGCCTTTTCGGTTTGGAACTCTTGCCGCGCCTGGTCCGTCTTGCCCAACTGGTAGTAGAGACAACCCAAATGGGCATGCCATCCCGGCGGCATCGGCTTATCGGCGGAGCGGGCTTTCTGGTAGTCTTCTTCCAGCTTTTCTACCTGCTTCTCGGGAGGCGCCTCTCCCGGCTTTGCGTAGGATTGGTAAACAAGATCCTCGTATTGTCCCCACGAATAAAGCGTGGGCGTCGCCGCGCACCCGGAAAATAATGCGGCGCCGATAAGGAGCCGCGCGGGCCTCGAAAATCTCAGCGGGAAACCGTCCATTTCCCCTGCTCTAGACCTTCAACCAGCCGATCCACCGCCTCACGGACGGCGAGATCCAGAACTTTGCCGTTAAGGGTCGAATCATACCCGGCCGCGCCGCCGAAGCCAAGGACCTCTCGGTTGCTCAACGCGTATTCCCCGGCTCCCTGCGCGGAATAGACGACCTCCGAAGTGAGCACGTTCACGATATTCAGCGTGACCTTGGAATAGGCCACCTGCTTCTTGCCGGCGCCGAGGATGCCGAAAAGCTGAATATCTCCGACCTCCTTTCTGCCGAACTCCGTTACGTCACCAGTGAGCGCGAAATCAGCGCCTTTTATCGTCTGCTTGCGCCCGTTGAGCTTCGCTTCTTGAGCGATTTCTTCCATGTTGTCCCGGTCCAAAACGTTGAAGCGCCCGCTCTGCTGCAAATGTCCCATCAGAATGGTCTTGGCCTGCCCGCCGAGGCGATCGACCCCGTCGGAGAATAAGCCGCGCATGTAGCTGGAGCGGTTATCGAATTTGCCGACCATCAGCGCGCTCTTCGGGCCGTTATAGGCCGTCTGCGACGCGGCGGATTTCGTGGACTCGACGGCTTGGTGCGACTCCGTCGCGCAGCCGAAAAAACCGAAAGAAAGGAACACGGTCAGCGCGGCTCCGGCGGACCATCGGGATGCTCCATTGCTCATCTGCTTTTCTCCATGGCGTCCTGTGAATCGGCAAGATTAATATATCACTTTTTTCTGACTATCCGACGATTCAGCGGGACTAGGGCATAAGACCCATACCAACATGGGTCTATGGCCACTCATATTAGCGGAAGTCTCGGACTACACTCATCATCATGAAACGTTATGTTCGCGGACGTCGACGCCCGCGCGGGAATCTCGCCATGCGATTGGCCTGCGGCGCCCTCGTTTTTTCCGCGGAATGCGGATTGGCTCCCGCGGCAGGCGCCGCGCCCGCACGCGTGGGAGGACGCCCCTCCGATCTAGCTCCCGCGCTGACGGCGGACATGCTCCAAGCCCCCTCCATGCAGTCATTGCTGCCGGCTGCGCCCGATCCCGCTTTGTTTAGTCTTTTGGTGGCGCGAATACCTCCGAACTCCGCGGATGCTCCCGCGGTCGCGGCCTTGGTTAGTCTGCTTGGGGCCCCGCCGGAAACAGCCGCGGCTCATATGAACAAGCTGGCGCGACATGAGGAGAAGGCTGGGACGGAATCGCCTGACGCGAAGCTCCTCTCATTGCTGAAAGTGAGTGTCGATCATTATGCGTGGGATTCCAAAGCGCGAGGACTGTTTGAGCGAATGCCGGCTTTACGAACATTGATGGGGCTGGGAAACAGACAAAGTCCGGCCCCCTCCGGAAGCGATTCCGCGGAGTTCGAACTGCAAACGACGCGAACGCTCCCATGGGATGGTTCCAGCGATCAAACCGGGACCGCGCCGACCCGAGCCGCCGTCGCTATAGACGGCAAAGCGGCCTACGTCGCAAGCGGTTCGGACGCGGCTATTTATCTGTTGAATCCGTTGGACCTGTCGCAACGATTCCGGGTCAAGACAGATCTGGCGTCGACGCATTACCCGCCCATCAGCGACGTCGCCGCCGCTAAAATGCCGCCTGATCCAAGCTTGCGCGGCACTTCAGCGCTGCTTTTGGTCGCGCAAGGACAAGACATCCGGGCTTTCCCCGCTGGGAGAAAACTCGGGAACACTACTCCTTCCCGCCGTATCTTGCAAGCCACAAGTGATATTTTTTCCATCGCCGCGCAAGGCCCTCTTCTGTTTGCCGGACTCGTCGGCAAGATCGAACAGTGGTATGCCTCCAGAGGATCCAATATTCATATGGGCAATTATACGACTCACGACATTAAAGGCCCGATTCAGGCCGTCGCGGCGTCCGGAAAGATGCTTTACGCGGCAAGCGGCAAATCGATCCTAGCCTTGGATAGGTCCACCGGACAAATTATAAACAGCAAAAGCTCCGTTCCTGTGGCGTCGATGTTGGTCCATCCGGATGATGGGACTTTGCTGGTGGTACTCGTGAACGGCGAAGTGCATAGAATGGAGGGGAACTCTTTACGACATCAAGGGCCGCTTATAATCGACGGCCGACCGGCAGCGGGGATAAGGACCATCGCGCACGGGCGCAATCGCTGGGTCATAGTCCGCGATAATGAACTGTCCACGGCGGCCGTCATCGCCAAGCCGGCTCAAGTAAGGACACGGCGGCCGCGCCCCCCCGAAAAAAAGCCCGACAACCCCGGCGCCCCCTCAAGCGCCAAGACGGCTCCTCCGGCTGGAGAAGAGGCGCCTCCTCCCTCGCCGGAAGCGACGCCCCCTGGAACTAAGACTGATGCCGGAATCGCTCCGGCGCCTGACGCCACTTCAAGCGGTTCGTCCGGTTTAGCTGATGGAATCCGGCGAGAACCCAAGAAGAAGACTGAAGGAAAGAATCGGGGATTTCGTCGGCCGGCTTCGGCCCCGCCTTGGTCAAGGACCGACCAGGCATATTTTCGGACAGTCGTGCGCAAGACTAAAAATGACGATCCGCCGCCATCTCCAGCGATTACCGAGGCTGCGGACCCTGAACCCGCTACGGACGCAGGCAGTGGCAAGAAAACCACCGCCCGTCTGCCCACCGATTTGACGTATGTTCATATCGAGAATGTCCTCGCAAAAGCTGGGTTTGATATGGTTAGAAGTAATGGAGGGGCTCATCGCAGATGGCAAAAAAAAGCCTCTTCTAGGACGCTGTCGGTCACCGTGCCGGCGCATGCTGGTGAAATCATTGGACCACCTCTCTTGAAATCCATTTTGCGTCAGGCAGATATGACAGTACCGGAATTACTACGGTACCTAGGGCGCAGATAAAGATTCGCCCCGGAAGAATCCGCGGCCCTGAGGACAGCATGGCGACTCAAAATAAACGCGGCAGAAAAACCGTCATCCGCAATCTGTTCATCTTCGCCTTTGTTTCGATATCGGCGGGATGGGTCGGGGTGGGCTTGGATACCCTGGCCGGAACTTCGCGAATCGAGGGGCCCGGCCAGCTTCTCTGGATTGTCGCTCCGCTCCTGACGATGGCGCTTTTGCGGGCGTTTGCCGGAGATGGGTGGGCAGATTTGGGACTTAGGCCGCAGTGGAAGAGGAATGCGGTTTGGTATGTTTTTTCGCTGCTGATGTTTCCCGCTTCAGCAGGGTTGATCGTCCTGATCGGCGTTATGGCGGGAGCGGCCATACTTCCCGATTTTTCCACGGCACGAGCCGTCGATTTTTGTCGACTGGCGTTGCTCGGACTGCTCCCCTCCTTCTTAAAGAACATTTTTGAGGAGTTCGCCTGGCGCGGCTACCTTGCGCCGCGGATAACGGCCGCCGGCGTCTCCGACATCAGCAATCATCTTCTGGTCGGGCTGGTTTGGGCGGCGTGGCATATTCCCTACTATCTCTTCTTTATGGACAGGACCTCCTTTGCCGCCTACAACGCTCAAGGCGTCGGGCTCTTTTTCCCCATGCTTTTCGCCGGCGTTCTTGCGATGTCGTTCGTGTACGGCGAAGTCAGGCTTTTGACCCGATCCGTATGGCCGGTGCTGCTTTTGCACACCGTAAGCAACGCCGTCGGCGCTCCGCTGCTGATTCAGGGCTTTCTGCGGATCGCTCCGGGCATGGACGTCGTTGTTTCTCCCGGACCCGGCTCGTTTATCAGCGTCCTGCTCAATTTGACGTTAGGGTTTGGGTTGTATAGGTTGAGAAAGAACTCGGTCCTGACGTCCCCCTGAGCCGATCCATGCTACTGACACGAAAGACCGACCGCCTAGTCCTTTAAGACCCTTCTCGCGCTCCGGCTTTCAGCTGTCGCCGAATTATGAGGCAGAGAGCGCGTATGCTCGGCGTGGCATGGCACGCAAAGGGTCTCCAGGTTGTCCAGATGGTGGAAGCAGCTCAAAGAGGCGTGCCGACCCTCGCAAGGCACGCGATGGTTGACCTCAAGGCGGTCCGCGCGCCGCCTCAAGCGCCAGACGCGCAGCGCGGCGGCGTCGCCGGACGGACGCTTGGCCGGAGCGTAGCCGCAACGAACGCAACGCCGGCGGTCGCGGCGCTTAGCCGCCCGGCGCGCCATGGGCCACCAGTGGTTGCGCCAGAAGTCGTCGCCGCACGCCGGGGCGCACCAACGCCGTCTTCCGCGAGGAAGCGGGGCGCCGCACCAGCCGCAGCCGCCCGGAGCGGGACGCGCCCGCGCGCAGTGGGCGAGCAGAACCGCGCTCTTCCAGCCGGAGGGCTCCCTCACCGGGACATTATACGAATAGGGCATGATTTAATTAATGAAGCCGTCGCAGCCATTCCAAGTCAAGGTCGATCCGACGTCGACTTATCACCCGGACCAGGCCTTCAGGCCTATGAGGTGGCCGTCCAAGAGTGGCTTAGCCGATCTCGCCAAGCCGATCTAGAATCCGCGGGCAACGCCGCAGTCGCCGATCCCGCCAACGACGCTCTTGAAGCGGATTCGTGTCGGCCGTTCGCCGCGGTCAAGGCGATCTCGCCGCGGGCCAAAGCGGTCAAAGACTATATGAAGAGTCTTCGCGGTCCCGAATCGGCGACTAAATCCGCGCGGGTGCTGTCGGCCCGGGATAGCGCCGTTCGACGATGGAACCGGCAGTTGTGGCGGGGCTTGTCCTTGCCATCCTTGTCGGCAACAGGATGTCGAATATTCGGCGAATGTCCTGCGTATTCCCGCCGACTTGCCGCTCCAGATCGATCACTTTTCGCCCAAGCCCGTCTCTCTCGACGATAATTTCGCGCAGTCGCACGAATGCCCGCACCACCTGAATGCTTGCGGCAACGGCGGCTGGGGAATTGAGCACGCCGGCCAGCATAACCGCACCATGCTCCGTGAATACGAACGGAAGGTGTTTCACGTTTTCACCGCGCTTCAAGGTCGCGAATTGCGACCTTGAACGCATGATGCTCATGGCCTCGCGCGACGTCAACCTCATGACAAAATCATCGGGAAAACGGTCCTGGTTGCGCCGGACCTGCTCGTTCAGGCGCTTCGTTGGAACGCGGTAGACGTCGGCCAAATCAACGTCGAGCATGACGCGCTTGCCGCGCACAAGCCAGATGCGCCGCTCAAGGGACAATGCCAGGGTTGAATCTCCCATCACTGCATGTACGATTCGACCCCACGAATTGTTCCGTGAATGCGGTGCGGCATTTTCCACCTTGGGCGTCTATTGTCCCGATAGGACCGAGACGCAGCATATCGGCGTAAGGATCGACGCGACCGCCTCTCCGACCGCCGAGGGATTGCGCGAGGGCAAAGACGAATTACTGCAAAAAACCGTCGAGCGGATCAGAGAGCCTTAACAAGCGCTGCCACCGCCGGAG
>CAIQSZ010000014.1 GCA_903874575.1 uncultured Elusimicrobia bacterium | reverse complement strand
GATTGGATTCCCTCCCGGAGGCTTACCGCCCTAAGCCCGGTTCCCTGGCCATTTCCAGTTCGACGCCCGCCGAGATGCCGGTCGACGCCCAGATCACGGCGTCGCTGGTGAAGCTGGCCGAGAGCCACGGGTCCTACAAGCGTGATCTCTCCGGGGCGGTCAGCGGGACGCCGGAGGGGGATATTCTGCTGGTGGGCTCCCCGATCGGCTGGAACCTGCGCAACCGTTTCCTCAACCTGGGAATCCCGTTGTCGGAGGCGTTCTCGTCCAACCACGATCTGGTGTTCCATCAGCAGCTCGTCGAGATGGCGCGCTGGGATCACGACGACGAATCCCGCGCGCAGGCGCTGGTCGCGCTGGCGCGCTGGCACGAGCCGGCCCACCTCCAGATATTCAACGAGGCGTTGATCCATCTGAATCCCGGCGTGCGTTTCGCGGCGCTGGAGGCGTTGATCGTCTGGAACCATCCCCGCGAGGCGATGGTCCTGCTGGCCGCCGCCTCCGAGCGCGACGCCGAGCCCCTCCTGCGCGTGTACGCGGCCGCGGGCCTGGCGCGTCTGGGCGATCCGGCGGGCCTGGCGCGCCTGCGCTTGTTCCTGGACAACCCTTCTTGGCTGGTCAAGGCGATGTCGGCCAAGTACATCGGCGAGACGGGGACCGCCGAGGACTACGGCCTCCTGCTCAACCGCCTCGACGCGGAACAGGGCAACGATTTCGTCGTCGCGGAGTTCTGCGTTTCCGCGCTGAAGCTGTACCCCAAGAAGAAGGCCGCCGAGGAGGCCTCAATTCCCGCCAAGCCGACGCGCGTGGAGTCCACGGTCGTCGGCGGCAACCTGGTGCTGGATGAGGCGATGGCGTTCCAGTTGGAGCCCCTCGTCGTCACCGCTCCGCGGGTTCAGGCCCAGCGCGATCTCATCGATCCGCGCATCAACGCCCAGCTGATGCGCCTGCTCCAGCAGCGCATGGACGCGCGTCCCGACTCCGCCGCCCAGCTCGACGCTTCCATCGGGAAGCTGGGCAAGCTGACCACGCTCACCGGATTCAACCTCCAGACCCGCTACACCGAACTGGGCTTCCTGCTCACCGAGGGCCTGGCGGGCACGACCGACTATCAACTGCAGGCGCAGATGGAGAACGTCGTGCGCCTGGGCAAGAACGCGCAGACGCGCGCGGCGGCGCTGCTGGCGCTGGCGTACGCGCGGGATTCGCGCTATCTGCCCCTGATCCAGAGCGGGCTCAACGACCCGAATCTGACCGTGCGCTTCGCCGCGCTTGAGTCCTTGCTCGTGATGGGCGATACCGCCGCCCAACTTCAGATCGGCGGCGCCGCGCGCATGGACGCATCCCTCCCGCTCCAGCTCTACGGCGCGGCGGCGATGTGGCGCATGGGCGACGTCTTCGGCCGCGAAATCCTCCTGCGCAAGTACCAGGACCCGGATTGGCTGGTGCGCGCGATGTCCGATCATTATCTGGGCGAGCTCGGCGGCGGCGACGAGTACCGGCGGCTGCAGCGCGAGCTGGACGGCGAGACGGATCCGGCGGTCCGGGCGGAGATCCTGGCCGCGTTGGTCAAACTCAATCCCAAGAAGGACAAATGAAATCACTGCTGATGTCGCTGGCGCTGACGGGAGGAGACTGGGTGATCTGGGCGCTCGCGCTCGCCTCGGTCGGCGCGGTCGCCGCGATCATCGACCGCTTCCTTCTGCTGAAGGCGGAGCGGGCGGCGCTTGGCGCCCTGCGCGCTCCCCTGCTGGCCGCGATCAAGGACGGGGACGCGTCGGCGGCGCGCGCCGCGCTGGACGCGCACCCGGGAAGCGCGGCGCGCGCCCTCGGCGAGGCTCTCGCGAACCTCGAGCGCGGGTCCGCGGCCGCCGGCGAGCATCTGCTCGCGGCCCTCGCCGACGAGCGTCGGGCCTTGGAGCGGCGCATGCTCCTGCTCGGCACGTTGGGCAACAACGCGCCGTTCATCGGTTTGTTCGGCACCGTGCTGGGCGTCATCAAGGCGTTCCACGATCTCGCGCAGAGCGGCGCCGGACCGGAGGTCGTCATGGCGGGGCTGTCCGAGGCGCTGGTCGCGACGGCCGTCGGCCTGCTGGTCGCCCTCCCCTGCGTTTTCGCCTTCAACGCGTTCAATAAGATCGTGAAGGACCTCGCCGGCGAGACTCAGGCTCTCGGACGGCGTCTGATCGCCGGACGCCCGGACGCGAAGCGCTAGTAGGGAGGAGGCTCCTGTGCATGCTCCCAACGAGGACGGCGACGCGATCACCGGGATCAACGTCACGCCGTTGGTGGACGTGACGCTCGTCGTGCTGATCATCTTCATGGCGACCGCTCCGATGATCGCCCGCCGGGCGATGAAGCTGGAACTGCCCAAGGCGGCCACCCATGAGAAGGCCGCCACCGACGCCATCGCGGTCGCGCTGGACGCCTCGCGCGCCCTGACGATGACGGGGCGTCCGGTCACCGCCGGTCAATTGACGGCGGCCTTGGCGGCCGCCGTGGCCGTGAACCCGGGACAGCCGGTCACCGTGTCGGCCGACCGCTCCGTCTCATACGGAGAGGTCGCCGCCGTTCTCGACGCCGTGCGCTCGGCGGGAATCCGCAAGATCGGTCTGGAGGTCGTGCGCAAGTGATCCGCGCGCCCGAGGCGCCTCCCTACTCGCGATCCCTGGCGCTGTCGTTCGCCGCGCACGCCGCCTTTCTCTGTCTGGTCTTCCTCGTTCCGCGGATCATAGGCCTGCTCCAGCCGCCTCCGCCTCCGCCTCCGCTCGAGATCGAGATCACCGACCCGTATCTGGGCGACGGACCGCGCAAGCTGGGCGCGCCCAAACCCTCGACCCCCGGCGTCCAAGCGAAGGTCAACCTCACCGCGGCCTCCCCGCCGCAGTCCGCGAAGACGCCCGCGGCCGAGATCAAGGCGCCCCCGCCGCCGAAGGACTGGGTCCTGCCCGGCCCGAACACGAAGACGGAGAAGCCGGAGATTCCCTCGACCACCGGCTCTCGGCTCGGCACGGGCATCACGACCACTCCCGGCGGCGCGGCCGGGGGGGAGGGGACCGCGGCGAAGGTCGGCGGCTCCGGCGAAGGTTCCGACGAAGGCGTTCCCGGCGGCCGCGGGCACGGCGGAACTCCCTTGAGGGCCTTCCCTCGCCTGCTCAACCGCGACGAAGTTTTCGCGGCTCTGCGCCGCCTCTATCCCGAGGCCGAGCGCGCCGCCAACCGCGAGGGAGACGTTTTGGCCGTCATCCACATCCGCACGGACGGCGAGGTCGGGTCCGTCGACATCCGCCGTTCGGCCGGACCGGCCTTCGATGAGGCCGCGCGCAAGGTCGCCCGGCTGATGCGCTTCTCGCCCGCGATCGGCTTGAACGGACGTCCCGCTCCGGTCGCTCTGCCTCAGCCGATCGAGTTCCGTCTCACGAACTGACCGTTCCGCCGCGAGCCGGCGCGCGCGAGGCCGCGACGACGCGGCGGATGTCCTCGCCGTAGCGCGTCTTCTTGAGCTCGGACAGCGGCGCGAGCGCATCCCCGCCGGCGCGGCAGGCATGCGCGGCGATCTGGCGCATCGAGTCGGTGGAGAGGACGACCACGGACTCGACGCCGTCCCGTTCGCCGCGTTCCTTGCGCCAGGCGCGCAGCGCCTCGAATATCTTCCATTCTTGGTCGGCCATGCGGCGCTTCTCGGCGGCCTGGACGGGCCGCACGACGGGCTCGGCGGCTTGGCCCCGCTCGACGCAGGCGACCAAGCCGGAGCCGAAGCGCTCCAGGATGTACGGAGACATGCCTTGCACCGCGGCCAAGGCTTCCTTGGTCTCCGGCAGGGTCTGGGCGATGCGGAACATCAGGTCCTCGGGCATCACGCGAAACGGAGCGCGGTCGCGGGACTGCGCCTGCAGCTCGCGGTAGAGCCATATCTCCTTGAGCGTCGCGGCGACCTTCGCGTCGACGTCCTGGCGGCCGATCAGCTTCCAATAGCCCTCGGGATCGAAGGTTTTCAAAGTCGGCTCCAGCTTCTCGAGCTCGCGGAAGGACTCGCGG
>CAIQSZ010000013.1 GCA_903874575.1 uncultured Elusimicrobia bacterium | reverse complement strand
GACCAAGCCCGTCGAGCCCGAGGAGCTCGCGCTGGCTCTCACCAAGACCATCGAACACCGCGACCTCGTCGGCGAGGTCCGCCGCCTGCGCGCCGAGGTCCGCGAGCGCCAGGGCTTCTCCAAGATCGTCTCCGCCAGCGCCGAAATGACCAAGGTTCTCGACCTGGTCTCGAAGGTCGCCGCCACCGACGCCACCGTCCTCATCACCGGAGAGTCCGGCACCGGCACGGAACTCGTCGCCCGCGCCTTGCACGAGAACTCCCCCCGCCGCGACGGTTCCTTCGTGGCCATCAACTGCGGAGCGCTTCCGGAGGGCCTGCTGGAAAGCGAGCTGTTCGGCCACGTGAAGGGCTCCTTCACCGGCGCTGATCGCAATAAGCGCGGCCTCTTCGAGGAAGCCTCGGGCGGGACGCTCTTCCTCGACGAAATATCCGAAACCACGCCGGGGCTCCAGGTCAAGCTCCTGCGCTCGCTGCAGGAAGGCGAGATCCGCCGCGTCGGAGACAACCATCCGGTCAAGGTCTCGGCGCGCGTCGTCGCCGCCACGAACCGCGACCTCAAGAAGATGGCGTCGGACGGGAAGTTTCGCGAGGACCTGTTCTACCGTCTCAAGGTGTTTCCCATCGAGATCCCGCCCCTGCGCGCCCGCGTCAAGGACGTCATGCCGCTGGCCGAGTCTTTTCTCAAGAGGGCCCGCGTGCGCAGCGGCTCCCCGGCCGCGCGCTTCGCCCCAGCCTCCGTCTCCGCCCTCGAGTCCTATCCGTGGCCCGGGAACGTGCGCGAACTGGAGCACGCGGTCGAACGCGCGGTCATCATGGCGTCGGGCCCCACCGTGTCCCCGGCGGACCTGCCTCCCGAGATCGCGTCCTGCGCCGCGAGGCCCCGCGCCAAGGCCAAGCCGAGGCCGAAGGCGGCGCGCAAGACCGGACGCCGTTAGCCCGCGGACGGAGCCGACAGCACGGGCACCGGACTGCGCCTCAGGACGCGCTCGACCGTCGTGCCCAGCACCAGTTCCGAGAGCAGGGGCTTGCGGTGCGCGGTCAGCACCACGAGACCGTGACGCCGCGCTTCCCGCAGGATTTGCTCGACGGGGTTGCCCGCGCGCCGAACCAGCCGCGGCCTGGCCGCCCGTCTCCACTCGACGGGCAGGCCCTGGAGAAATTCCTCGATGAAAAAATCGAGTTTCGGCGCGCGCTTGCCGTCGTCGGCCACGTTCAACACGACGAGTTCGGCGCCCAGGAACGCCGCCGCCGCCGCGGCGAGCCGCAGTCCCTTACAGGAATAGTCGGTCATGTTCGTCGGGGCCAGCACGGTCTTCACGCGCCTTAGCGCGCCCCGGACGACCAAGGTCGGCGCCGACGAATCGCGCGCCACCGCCTCGCTGACCGATCCCAGGATGGCGCGGTCCAGGCCGGTGCGCCCGTGCGTCCCCATGACCACCAAGTCCGCGTGCCGCGAGGCCCGCACGATGACGAACGCCGGGTCGCCTTCCTCGACGACCGCGCGCGCGCCCGCATAGGCGCCGCGCAGACGAGACTCCAAGGCGAGCCGGGCCGTCCGCGAGAGCGGAGGCGCGGGCAGGCCGAAGACGGGAGCCGGCGGCGACTGGCGGACATATAGCGCCTCGAAGTTCGCGTCCGGCGCGGCGAGCGCTCGCGCCCACTTCCAGGCATCGGCGGACACCCGGGTGAGGTCCACCGGGACCAAAATGCGGCCGGCGGGAACGGGAAAGATCTTCGTCATAATCTCCTCCATGATCCGTCGGCGGCCCGGCTCTCGCTTGGGCCGCATGCAAGAGTTGCAACATTGCCGCCTTAAGGCTCGGACGAGACTCAAATCCGACGGGGCCGCGTTTGGTAGAATCAGGACCGTGAGCCGCCTTCAGATCCTCCTTATGCGCTCCCGGGAAGCGCCGCTCGTCGCGGGGCTCCCCCCTTGCGTGCGCGCGGCCTTCCGCGCCGGCACGGAATTGAAAGCGGAACGCATCGTGATCGCGGAGGCGGATGCGGCCTTCCTGAAAAAGTGGGACTTCCAGTTCCGCGCCGCGGCCGCGCCGCTGAGCGATGCCCTGGATCCCGAACTCCCCGTCCTGGCGGTCGCCGCCGACGTCTTCCCCGACGAGCGCGGCCTGGCCCATTTCGCCGCCGCCGCCGTCCCGCTCGGCGCCGCGCGGCGCGTCCTGGACGGCCGGACGATCGCCGCCTACGCG
>CAIQSZ010000012.1 GCA_903874575.1 uncultured Elusimicrobia bacterium | reverse complement strand
TCCGGGAGTTTCTTGGCGATCTCTTCCAGGCGCTCGCAGAGACGCCGAGCCAAGTTGCGGTCCTTTTGCACGAGCGCCTGGAGGCCGGACAGCATCGCGTTGAATTCCTCTTGGAGCTCCATCAGTTCGTCGCCCGTGCGCAGGGCCACGCGGTGCGTCAGGTCCCCTCCGGAGACGATCTGCGCGCTTTTCTCGAAGCGGTAGATCGGCCCGGCGAAGCGGTGAGACACGTACAGCGAGATCAGCAGCATCAGGCCCAGGTACAGCGCGGTCTTGAGCAACAGGACGCCGTTGAACTGGACGACGCTGTCGAACGCCGACGGGCACTCCGTGAGAAGCACGCGCGTCAACGAGTAGTAGATGTCTCCGCCGACGATCATGGAGGCGACCAGCACGCTCAAGAACACCATCCCGATGTACTTGAGCTGCAACGAGCGCTTGACGAGGACCGTTTTGCGTTGGAACCGCTTCGTCTCGTTCTGAGCCATGTTCCTCTTCGTCAGAGCAGGTCGTCGGCGAACTTCAACCACTCCTTCGTCACGGTCTTGAGCTCGGCGGTCGCGGCCTCCAGGCTCACCGGCACGACGGCGTCGCCTTTAAGCGCCACCATATTGCCGAACTTCCCTTCATGCACCAATTCCGCGGCCTTCGAACCGACGCGCGTGCCGAGTATCCGGTCGAACAACGTCGGAGAGCCGCCGCGCTGGATGTGGCCGATGACGGCATGGCGCGTCTCCAGTTTCGTTTCGGCCTCGATGATCTTGGCCAGGCGCTCGCCGACGCCCCGATCCTTCAGGATCATATGTCCGAACTCGTCGAGCTTCTCTTCCTTTTTCTCGCCGGGGATGTCCACGGCCTCGGACGCGACGACGAGGGCGACCTTCGTCTCGGCGTGGGCGGCTTTCACCTTTCTGCACATCTCGGCGATGTCGACGGGGCGCTCCGGCAGGCAGTAGAAGTCCGCGCCGGACGCGATGGCGGTGTAGAGGGAGACCCAGCCGGCGTGACGGCCCATCACTTCAAGGACCATGACGCGGCGGTGCGAACGGCCGGTGTCGATCAGGCGCGCGGCCGCGTCCATGGCGATCGTCACCGAGGTGTCGAAGCCGAAGGTGTAGTCGGTGGCGTTCAGGTCGTTATCCATCGTTTTAGGCACACCGATGACGTTGGCTTTATGCTCTTTGAAGAGCTTGGCCGCGACGCCCAAAGTGTCCTCTCCGCCCAAGGCGACGAGCGCGTGGAGGTTCAACTTTTTGAAGGTCTCGAGGACGGCGGGAACGCCGCCTTCCTTCTTGTAGGGATTGGTGCGGGAGGTGCCCAGGATGGTGCCGCCCTTGCCGATGATCTCCCTGACGTCGCAGGGAGTCAGGGGCTTGGCGTCGGCGAGGATCATGCCCTTCCAGCCTTCCTGGATGCCGACGCACTCATAGCCTAATTTCGCCGCTTTGAGCACGACGCCCCGGATGGCCGGATTGAGCCCGGGACAATCGCCGCCGCCCGTCAAAATCGCGATACGTTTCGTCATGGGAGCCTCTCTTGTGTAAGGTGGATTCAGGGTGTTAAAAGCTGTTGCTGTACTTCAACTGCACGATCCGCTCGGGCCCGCGGTGGGCGCCGTCGTTGTAAAGGCCGCCGGCGCCGATGGCGCGTACGGCGAAGTCCACGTGAAAATTGGGGGTCAGGAACGCGCGCAGTCCCATGTTGACGCGGCT
Organism: uncultured Elusimicrobia bacterium; assembly: GCA_903874575.1. Lineage (GTDB taxonomy): Bacteria > Elusimicrobiota > Elusimicrobia > UBA1565 > UBA9628 > GWA2-66-18. The sequence goes on along the minus strand of CAIQSZ010000012.1, from coordinate 10,531 downwards.
GGCGCTCCAGTTGGCGATATTGTCCCACTCGACCAGGAACTCCGCCTTGTCTCGGATGTTCAACGTCAGCGGGAGCGTTCCAAACATGGAGTTCGAGTCGAAATCGGACACGTTGAAGCTCGGGTGGATCTGGACGCCGGGCAAGCCGACCTCTTGTGTCGCGACGACGTAGAAGCCGCGCTGGCGTTGGTTGAAACGGTGATCCCCCGCGTTGTAGCGGTAGCCCTGGCCGTCGTAACCGGCGGCGATGGACGGAAGTTCTTGGTCGCCCTCGAAGAAGCGGTACTTGACCTGCGCCGTCGGGGCGCGCATGCGCACGCTTCGCTCGTCTCCGATCAGTCCGTCCACGGCGGCGGCCGCGCCGATGTTGATCCCGGGGTACACGCCGAACGCCAGGTACTCCAGCGTGCCTCCGGCCGAGTAGAAGCGCGTGCGCGTCGAGTAGCCGCGGTAGTCGAGTACGCCGGCCGTGGGAGCGTCGATGATTTCGGTGTCCGGCTGGAGCGCGCTGTCCGCGGAGGCCTTGGCGTTTTTGGCGCGGATCTTGGGCTCCGTCGTCGTCGCGCTCTCCGCGCGGGCGAGGGAGAAAGTCGAGCCGAGCAGGACGGCGAGGACTGCGGCGAGGCGGATGTTCATCCGTGAGTTCCCCTCGTCAAGCGGGCTTCGCCAGTATCGCGGCGATGTGCTTGTGGAGTTTGGCCATCTCGAAGGGCTTCTGCAGGACTTCCGTCGCGCCGCTCATCAGCGCGATGCCCTTTTCCTTGAGCGTGTCGCGGCTGGTCATGATCATGATCCGGGGCGCCTTGGAGCCCAGTTTGTTGGTGAGTTCGTAGGCGACGTGGTAGCCGTCGATATACGGCATCATCACGTCAAGGAGGATCAAATCCAATTGCTCGGCCATCGCGATCTGCAGGGCGTCTTTGCCGTTGGCGGCCGCCAAAACCTCATAGCCTTGGAAGCCGAGGTCCATTTTAAGCAGGTCCAGAAGATCTGGGTCGTCGTCCGCGACCAGGATGCGCTTTCGATCCGCCATTGTTTCTCCCCGATATGAGGTCGTCGGATTCTAGCAGATTTATCGGGATTGGACTTCAACCGAAGCGGCGGGGGGCGACGACGGCCGGGGCGTTGCCGGCGTCGATACGCCAGCAGTTTTGGCCCAGAATGGCCTCGACGGCGTCGAACAGCGGCTGGCTGATGGCGACGCATTGGCCCACTTCCAGGATGGAGACGCCTTCGGGGGCCTCCTGCTCCAACACGACGGCGCATGGGCCGCGGTGGGCCTCCAGCGCGTCGCGCAGGGCCTCGAGCTTCTCGGTGCCGACGCCGGCGTCGCACTTCAGGCGCAGGCGCTTGGCGAAGCGCGAGACGGCGATGTCCAGCGGGATCATTTCGTCCACGATGATCTCTCCGGCCGATCCTTCGGATTCCTCGCCGCGGAAGGACAACCGGCCGGTCGCGGCGACGAACGCGCCGACCTTGACCATATGCGCCAGTCCGGCGGCGTAGATCCTCGGGAAGCAGAGCAAGGCGACCTCTCCGGTGAGGTCTTCGAGGGTGACGATGGCCCACGGCTCGCCGGTCTTTTTCGAGACCATCTTGCGCGTCTTGCTGATCATGCCCGCCACGCGCACGGGGACGGTCACGGCGGGCGTCAGCCGGGACACCTCATGCGTCGCCGCCGCCTTGAGTCGAGCCGTCACGCCCAGCAGGGGATGCCCGGAGAAATAGAAGCCGAGGACCTCGCGCTCGAACGTGAGCGTATCATGTTCGGACAGCGGCTTCATGGCGGGGGCGGCGGCGGGCGCCGGATCGCTTATCGCGCCGGTCGAGGCGCCGAAAAGCAATCCTTGGCCTTTGTCGAGGTCGGCCTTCACGCGTTGTTGCCGCCCGACGGCTTCGTCGACCGCGGGCAGCAGGCGCGCGCGCGCGGCGGGCGCGGACTCGGCGGGGCGCAGGCAGTCCATGGCCCCCGCCTTGATCAGCGACTCGATGGCTTTTTTGTTGATGGCGTGGAGGTCCACGCGCGACGCGAAGTCGTCCAGCCCGGTAAACGGGCTCGCGCGCGCGGCCTTCACGATGGAATCGGCCGCGCCGGAGCCTACGTTCTTGACGGCGAGCAGGCCGAAACGGATCGCTCCATCCTGAATGTCGAACCTGGCCTCGGACTTGTTCACGTCGGGCGGCAGAACCCTGATGCCCATCCGCTTGGCTTCTTCGAGGTAGGTCACGAGCTTGTTCTCCTTGTCTTCGGCTCCGATGGAGGAGTGCCCGATTTCGGAGGTGGCCACCGCGGTCATGAACTCGATGGGGTAATTCGTCTTTAAGTACGCCGTCTGATAGGCGACGATGCCGTAAGCCACGGAGTGAGACTTATTGAAGCCGTAGCCTCCGAACTTCACCATTTGGTCGTAGATTTTATTGGCGATCCTGGGCGAGACTTTGTTGACCGCGCCGCCCTTCACGAACTTGTCGCGCATCTTCTCCAGCTCTTCGGGGATCTTTTTGCCCATGGCCTTGCGCAGGCCGTCGGCCTCGCCGGGCGTGAATCCCGCGAGTTTTTTCGAGATCTCCATGACCTGTTCCTGGAAGACCATGCAGCCGTAGGTGTCCTTGAGGACCGCCTCCATGAGCGGATGGTCGTAGGCGACTTCTTCGCGCCCGTGTTTGCGGTCCACGAACATGTCCAGCATGCCGGACTGCATGGGGCCGGGGCGAAACAACGCGATCAGCGAGACGATATCCTCGAAGACCGTCGGCTTGATGCGGTACAGCAGGTCGCGGATGCCTTGAGAGTCCAGCTGGAACACCGCCAGGGACTTCGCGGTGCGCAGCATTTCATAAGTCTTCGCGTCGTCCATCGGGATCAAGTCGATGTCGAACTTCGGATCGTGCCGTTCCCGCACGAATTTAGCGGCGTCGTCGATGATGGACAAAGTGCGCAGGCCCAGGAAGTCGACTTTCAGCAGGCCCAGCTTCGGGCACCAGTCGCCGTCGTATTGCGTGGTGACCACGTCGGACTTCGCGCCCTTGGCCAGCGGAGAGTAGCGCACCACCGGCTCCTTCGTGATGAGCGTACCCGCCGCATGCACGCCGGTGTGGCGCTTCAGGCCTTCCAACTTCAGCGACAGTTCCAGCAGGCGCGCGACCTGCGGGTCCTTGGCCAGTTCGGCCAACTCCGGGGTCTGCATCGCCTCGTGGAGACGGACGTTGGGACCGGCCGGGATTTTTTTGGCGATCTCGTCGATCCGGGACAGCGGCATGTCAAGGACGCGGCCGACGTCGCGCACGACCAGCTTGGCGCCGAGCGAACCGAAAGTGATGATCTGCGCGACGCAGTCCTCTCCGTACTTCTGGCGCACATACTGGATGACGCGCTCGCGGCCCGTGTCGGCGAAGTCGATGTCCAGGTCGGGCATGGACTTGCGGTCCGGGTTGAGGAATCGCTCGAACAACAGCTTGTGTTGGAGAGGGTCCGCGTTGGTGATGCGCAGGGTGTAAGCGACCAAGGCGCCGGCGCCCGAGCCGCGTCCGGGCCCGACGGAAATCCCGTTGGAGCGCGCGAACTTGATGAAGTCCCATACGATCAGGAAGTAGCCGGAAAATCCCATACGCTTGATGACGCCCAGTTCGTAGTCCAGCCTTTCCTTGTAGTCCGCGCGCAGTACCCCGCGCAGGCGCTCCTTGAGTCCCTCCAGGCACAGGTGCTCCAGATAGGAGTCCTGCGTGAAGCCCTCGGGAACTTTGAATTCGGGAAGGAGCATCTGGTCCATCGGGATCTTGAGATTGCACATCTCGGCGATCTTCAAGGTGCTCGACAGGGACTCCGGGGCGAAGGCGAAAAGCGAGTGCATCTCCTCGGGGGACTTGATGTAGAACTCGTGGCTCTCGAATTTAAGGCGCTCGACGTCGGCCAGCTTGCGGCCGGTGGCGATGCACACGCGCGCGTCATGCGCGTCGTTGTCGGTCTTGACCGCGTAGTGGCAGTCGTTCGTCGCGACGAGGGGGATTGCCGTGCGGCGGCTGAGTTCCAACAAGGCCTGCGTGACCTGGCGCTGCTTTTCCAGGCCGTGGTCCATGATCTCCAGGTAGAAGCTGTCGGGTTCCAGGTTGTCGCGGAACCAGGCGACCAGCTTCTCGGACTGCGCCGGATCGCCGGACAAGATGGATTGATTGAGCTCGGACTTAAGGCAACCGGACAGGATGATCAGTCCCTTGGAGTGCTTGGCGAGGATTTCTTTATCGATCCGGGGGTCGTAGTAATAGCCCTCTTTGAACGCGATGGAGCAAAGCTCCATCAGGTTCTGGTAGCCCTCGAAGTTCTTGGCCAGGACGGTGAGGTGGCAGTTCTCCTTCTGCGAGTGGCCGCGGTCGAAGCGCGTGCCTTTGGAGATGTACATCTCGCAGCCGATGATGGCTTTCAGGCCTACGGACTTCGCGGCCGAGTAGAACTCGACGGCGCCGTACATGTTGCCGTGGTCGGTGACCGCGAAGCCTTTCGCGCCGGAAGCGGCCAGGTCTTTGAGCGCCTGCGATGCGTTGCCCTTGGCGTCCGTCAGGCGGATGACGCCGTCCATCAACGAGTACTCGCTGTGGTTGTGGAGGTGGACGAACTCGGGCTTTGACATGCTAAATGCTAGTATTGCCGGCGATGCGGGACGCGGGCCTGATCGAAAAATTCGTCAGCAAGAAGACGGTCTGGCGCGGTCGCGCGGTCGACTTCCGCGTGGACACCGTGCGTCTGCCCAACGGCAAGCTGGCGACGCGGGAGTTCATGGACCATCCGGGCGCCGTCGGCGTGGTGCCGTTCCTGCCCGACGGCCGCGTGGTCATGGTTCGGCAGTACCGCCATCCGATCGGAAAGGTCACCCTGGAGCTCCCCGCCGGCAAGCTCGACCCGCGCGAGTCCCCTCTGCAGTGCGTGAAGCGGGAGCTGCGCGAGGAAACCGGCTTCACCGCGCGCAAGATCACGCCGCTGATCCGATACTGGCCGACGCCGGCGTTCGCCAATGAGGTTCTCCATCTCTATTCGGCCGAGGGTCTGAAGGCGGGGAAGATGAACACCGACGACGACGAATTCCTGGAGTGCGTCACCATGCCCTTCCAAAAAGCGCTCGACATGGCGCGTCGCGGCAAGATTCAGGACTCGAAGACCGTCATCGGTTTGCTCGCTTGCGCCGTCTGGAAGAGATTCTACTAAATAGCTCTTGAAGCCCGAAGAGATTCCGTCCTGGGAACCCTTTCTCAAGCGCATCCCGCTCTTCGCGGGGCTGTCGCCGGAGGACCTGGCCAAGATCGCCGCGCGCCTCCAGCCGCTGTCCCTGCCGAAGGGGGCCGCGCTCTTCCGCGAAGGAGACGACCCCGACGCGATGTATCTGCTGGTCGCCGGGCAGGCCCGCCGTTTGAGCACGCGCGCCGGCACGGAGAGCGTGGTCGCCTTTCTGGGCCGCGGCGACGTCGCCGGCGAGACCGGACTGCTCACCGGCAACCCGCGCACTTCGACCGTACGCCTGGACTCCACCAGCGAGATCTTGAAACTTCCGCGCAAGGACTTCGAAGCGATCCTGCGCGAGCATCCGACCATTCTGCTGCACCTGTCGCGCACGCTGGCGGCGCGCCTGATCGCTCAAACCTCGGGTCCCGCCCGCCCCGGCATGGACGCGCGCCTGATCGTGCTGGATCCCGCCCTGCCGCGCGTCGACCGCGCGCTTCTGGGCTGGGCGCTCGGCCGGGAGATGTCCGTGCAGACGCGCAAGAAGGTCCTGCTTGTGGACCTCTCCGTCGACCCCGGCTCCATTGCTCGCGCGGCCGGCCTGGCCCCCCGCTCCGTCGGAGAGGAGGAATTGCGCTCGGCGAACCTGCGCGACCCGGGGGCGATCGGCGGACTTTCCCAGGAGCATCCCGATGGTCCGCGCATCCTGTCCGTCTCGCCGGCCGCGTTGGGCGGGCGGATGTTCGGCTCTTTGTATCCGTTCCTCAACGCCCTGCGCGGCGGCTATGATTTCGCCGTCGTCGTTTTGCCCGGCGGCGAACGCGGCGACGTGGAGCGCGCCGCGCTGTCCGAGGCCGACCGAGTCCTGATGGCCGGCTGCGACGCCATGCGCCCGCAATTCCGGCATATGGAAACGGAGGTGCCCGCGCTGGCGCCGGAGCCGTCGCGCGTCCTGCGTTTATGGATCGGCGACTTGGAGCCCGAGGACGCGCCCTTGCTCATCGGCGCGGAGCGCGTGTTCATTCCGTGGAGCGAGTCCATCACGGCGGCGTTCGCCGCGTCGGGCAAGGCCTACGAGGCCTTGGCCGCGGAGAAGAAGGCCCTGCCCGCCGTTTCGCGCCTGGCGCGCCGCCTGGGCGGCATACGCGTGGGTCTGGCGCTCGGCACCGGAGCCGCGCTGGGCCACGCCACCATCGGCGTGCTCAAGGTCCTCAAGCGCGAGGGCGTCCCCGTCGATGTCATCGCCGGCACTTCGATGGGCTCGCTTATCGCCGGCTGCTACGCCGCCGGCTACGAGCCCGAAGAGATCGAGCAGCTGGCCGTCCGCATCGATAAAAGCTGGGTCTACGAGAACTTGTTTTGGGACCTCACCGTCCTGCGCTCCGGTATTTTCCAAGGCGAGACTTTACTGCGCTTCATCCGCACCTACCTGGGTTCGCGCGAGTTCGCGGACATGGACATTCCTTTCGCCTGCGTGGCCGCCGACATCGAGACCGGCGAGGAAGTGGTGCTGAAGTCCGGCCGCGTCGCCGAGGCCATCCGCGCCTCCTGCGGCTTGCCCATCATTTTCGTGCCCATGAAGCTCAACGGCCGCTACCTCGTCGACGGCGGCCTGGTCAACCCCGTGCCCACGCGCGTGCTGTCCGACCTGGGCGCCGACATCATGCTGGCCGTCCACCTGACCATGCCCGCGGGCGAACGCCCGCACCATGCCAAGCCCAACAAGCTTCTGCTTCAGCAGGCGGTCACCTTCGAGACCTTGCGTCAGGTCGCCACGCCCCAGTTGCTGAAGAACCCCCATATCGTCGACGTGTTCTTCAACATGATCTACACCATGGAGTACGAGGTCGCCACTTCGCGCCAGGAAATGGCTCACGTCGTCATGCACCCCGATCTCAAGGGCTTCTCGTGGACCGAACTTCACCGCGCCCGCGAGATCATCTCGGCCGGCGAGCGCGCCGCCGAGGAAGCCCTGCCGCGCATCAAGGCGCTCATCCCCGCCCTGCGCTCGTCCGTCTGAGGGGAGTCAGCGCCCGGCGGTCTCGCCGGCGAGCGCGGCATGCGGGCCGTCGTAGTCGCCGGAAGCCATCGCGGCGAATACGCCCAGCAGGCGCGCCAAACGGCCTCGGCGCAAGGCCACGCCGCGCGAGTAGGCAAGGGCGGGGGCCCATTTCACGGCGGCGTCGTCGAACATCTCGCGCCAGCGCGGTTGCTCGACGCGGGACTCGGCGATGCGCCAAGGCACGCGCGTGAAGTCGTCCACGTCGCGGGAGAGATTGTTCTTCAGGCCGCGGTTCTCGGCGACCAGCGCGTCGACCGCGGCCAGCTTGGACCTCCAGGCCTCGGACTGAAGCGCGTCCAGCGCGGCCCGCGCGTTGGATTTCACTTTCGCGATCCGGTCGCCGAGGGCCCGGCCGCGGCGCTTGTAGCCGTCGCGCGCGTCCGGCGGCGCTGGGACGGCGTCGATGGCGGCCGACAGTTCGGGCGTCATGAAGCCTTCCAGCGCGTCCATGCGCGACAGCTCTTCTTCCAGCGCGGCCGCGGCGATCCAGCGCGCGGCCTCCTTCTGGAGCCCGCCCAGTTCCAGAAGAAGCGTTCGGGATATCTTGCTTGGGTCCTTCGTCTTCTCGACGGCGGACAGGAACGTGCTCATCGCGGCTCGGGCCTTGGCGGCCAGTGCGGCTCGAACCTTCAGCCTCGCGGGGAGCTTGCGGACGGATTCCGGCTTCGACAGGCGTTTTTCCAGGTCCGGATCCTTCCAATCGCGCGGGACGAGAGCGACGCCCGCCGAGCGCGCCAGGTCGAGAATGCGCTCGCGGCGCAGCCGCTCTTCCAGGTTGGCGACGTCGTAGTTCATCCCGTAGGCGGGGTAGGACAGCGTCTGGTAGTCCAGCGTGCCGGTCTCCACCAGCGCGGGCGCTCCCGGCGGGCGGCGCCGGTTCAGCGCGCTCTGCATGGCCATCAACTGCGGCGAGTAGCCGCGCAGGTTGCCGGCGCCCAGGCGGTCGTAGATACCGCTGAACGAGGTCGCCGCGGCCGCATTTTTATCGGGGGTTTTCCCGGACCCGTCGCCTTTCCCATGAATGACCCTGTCGTTTTGGGAGCCTTTCCCCTCGAACAAGGAGCGCAGGATCTCGCGCCGCTCGTCTTCGGACATCTCCTGGGACTGCTTCGCCAAGAGTTTGGAGTCCTTGGCGGTTCTGCGCAGCCGGTTGAACAGATTCTTTTCGGCGCCCGGATTTTTTTCGTAGGAGACGCGCATCTCACGAAGGAGGGAGTCCTCATAGACGGTCGCGCCCGCGGCGTCGTCGCGCAGCAAGCCGATCATGACGCGCGCGGCGGCGTCGGGGTCTTTGTCGATCCACTCCTTGGCGGCCGCCACGCGCGCGTCCCGGTCCCCTGCGGGCGTCAGTAGGCGGCTGAGTTGGGAGCGCGCCACGCGGGCGGCCGCCGCGTCGGCCGCGCCGGGGTCGCTCTTGATCCTGTCGCGGACCTCGATCACGGCGGCGTCTTTCTCCTCGCCCAGCGCCGACGGCGGCTCGTCCTGCGCTCGGACGGATACGGCCAGCAGGAGCGGGAGCAGGGACGCGCGCAGGACGTTCACGGTTTCTCCGCGGTCGCGGAGGCGCTGAAGTCGAACACGACGCGGGAGCCGGAGCGCGCCACGCCGTCGTCTCCGATGCGCGCCAGCCCCAGCACCAGGTCCGCCGAAGCCACGTCCTTGCGCGCCTTCGTGCGCAGGTCCAGGAAGGTGTGCGTGTCGCTGGCGTCGGGCACGCCCCAGCGCGCCAGCACGTAGCGGCCGTTGGGCGTCAGCGCGATGGAGATCAGGCGCGGGAACGGTCCCAGCGCGCCGAGCGTGCGGCCCATCCAGTCGCGCGCTTCGGCGTGCCAGCCGGCGTCGTCATGGCGGGCGAACAGCAAGGTCTTATCGTCGGCCGAGAACAAAACCCCCTCCCCGCGTTCGGGCAGGTCCACGGAGTCCTCGTGCCACAGCTCCTGGCCGGAGGTGCCGTATGCCTTGAATTGGCGGTGGGATTCCAGCAGTTTCGTTCGGCCCGGGGACCAGATCAGCCGCCGATCGAGCGTCCAGGCCAGTTGGCCGCCGTGAGCCGCGCCGCCCAAAGTCTCGCGCGAGACGGCGCCCTCCGCGTCGGGCGGCCGCAAGGGAAGTTCTTGGAGCAGATCGCCGGCGGGATCGTACAGCAACAGCGAACTGCCTTGGCGGGTCCAGCCCGGGGCGGCGCGCGACGGGGCCATCTCTCGCAGTCCCGGCGACGGCGCGGCCGCGTCTTCGGCCCGCGCGTGGCCGGCCAGGATGAAGGCCGCCGCCAGCGCGCGGGCCCAGGCCTTAATCTCCATGCGCTCCTCCCACGACCACGTTCGGCAGTCGGATGGTCGGCTGTCCGTCGCTGACCGGCACGTTCTGCCCTTCCTTCCCGCAGGTTCCGATGCCCCAACCGATGTCCCAACCCACGCGGTCTATGGCGCGCAGGCATTCCGGCCCGATGCCCAGAAGATTGGCGTCGCGCACCAATTGCTTGATCTTGCCTCCCTCCACCCAAAAGCCTTCGTCCACTTCGAAGACGAATTCGCCGGTGGCGGTGTTCACCTCGCCGCCGCCCATGCGGGTGACGAACAGCCCGCGCTCCAGGCTTGCGACGATTTCGGAGGGGTCGTGCGGGCCGGGCGCGATGTACAGGTTCGACATGCGCGGGAACGGCCGGTGCGCGAATGATTCGCGCCGGCCGTGGCCGTTGGAGGCGCCTTTCTCCCTCAGGGCGGTCGCGCGGTCGTAAAGATATCCCGTGAGCACGCCGTTTCGCACCAGCGTCGTCGGCGCGGCGGGCACGCCCTCATCGTCGAAAAAATACGAGCCGCGTTGGAAGGCAAGCGTGGGATCGTCCACCACGGTGACGGCGGCCGGCGCGACGGCGGCGCCCACGGCGCCGCGGTACGCGGGCGAGGAGCCTTCCTGCACGTGGTCCGCTTCCAGGGAGTGCCCGATGGCCTCGTGGATGAAGGTGCCGCCCGCGGACGAGGACAGCACCACGGGCATCTCGCCGCCCTTCGCCTTCGGAGCCTTCAGCTTGGCCAGCGCGCGCGCGGCGGCGCGGCGCGCGGCGGAGAACGGGGCGGCGTCCTCCAGAATTTCCCAGCCGCGCTGGGCGCCCACCACCTCGTAGCCGGTCTGCAGGCGACCCTTCGTTTCGGCCACCACGGAGACGGACAGGATCACGGAGGTCACGCTCTGGCGCGCGTCGGTCCCGTCGGTGTTGAGCACCCGGGTGCGCTCCGCGCGGTCGCCGTAGTTCACGGTGA
>CAIQSZ010000011.1 GCA_903874575.1 uncultured Elusimicrobia bacterium | reverse complement strand
CGCCCTCCACCTTGTCGTTGGTCTTGAGCTTCTTGCCCGATTCGGCGGGGCCGCCCGGGACCAGCGAGACGATCTTCGCGTAGCCGTCCTCCGAGCGCAGGACCGCTCCGATGCCGACCAAAGACAGCTTCATGCTGATGTCGAAGTTTTCCTTCGACGAGGCGGCCAGGTAGTCGGTGTGCGGGTCGAAGACGTGGGTCAGCGACGAGAGATAGTCCTGAAGGATGTCGGAGCCGTCGTATTCCTTGTAGCTGCGCAGGAGGCGGTCGTAGCGCGTGTCGATGGTCTCCTCGATGGAGACCTCTTTGGCGGGCTTGGCGTCGGCTTTGGGCGGCGCGGCGACGGCGACTTTGACCTTCTTCGCCTCTTCGGCTCTGACCTTCGCCATGCGCTCGAGCAGGACCTCGTGCTTGATGCGCAGGCGCCAGAGGCTCTCGGACTCCGCCTTGGTCGCGGGCCACGGCAGCTCGTGGCGGTCGAGGACGGCGGACTCGTCGGCGGTGAAGGTGAACGTGGAGGAGGCCAAGCGCTTGACCAGCGCGACGCGTTCCTCCAGGCGCTTCACGGCGCGGTCGTAGATCTCGTACGCGGGGTCGACGTTGCCGTCCTTGGCCAGGTCGCCGAGGCGTCCGCCGTACTTGCCCGAGAACTCGTCGACGTCGGCCTTTTCGAAGATCATGTGGTTGAAGTCGAACGACTCCAGGTAGTTCTCAAGGAACCGTTTCGACACCTTCTCGTCGATCTGCTTGCGGGCGTAATGGCTTTGTTCAAGCAGGCGGCAGACCAGCTCGGCGACGATGGGGCCTCCCGGGTACTTCTCGATCTCGGCGGCGGCGGGAGCGCAGGCCAGCGTCAGCGCGAGGGCGGCGGCGGAGAGGCGATGGAGGAATTTCATCAGGATTTGACGACCAGCGGCTTCATCGCGCGCAGGAAGGCGAGCGCCTTGGGCAGATCTTTGTAAGGGATGCGCACGCCTTTCTTGGACCAGCCTTTATAGTCCGCCTCATCCACCCATTCGCGCAGGTCCAGACCGACGTCGTCCTTGAAGTGAGCGATGCGCGCGACCAGTTCGACGCCCATCTTCTTCGGCCAGCGGGCCAGCTCGACGTCTTCCGCGGACGCGGGCTCGGGAGGGAGCTTTTCGACGACGGGGATCGTCTCGTTCAGGATGCGCCCGTTGAGGGTGACTCCGGCCTTCGTGGGCCCGGAATAGGTTTCCCCGCTGATGAAGGTGCGGATGGAGCCGTACGTGTGGCCCTTGAACTCGTCGACGTAGAACTTGAGGACGCTGTTGCCGCCGAGAGGGATTTCGCCCAGTTCCTTGAGCGGTTTAAATTCGCGGGATTCTGGCATAGGCCTCCATCCTACAAAAACACGGGGCTTGACCGCCCCTCCAGGGACCTTTATACTCGGAGTTTGATGCCCACCCCGAACGACCGTTCCTCGCGCCTGACGGATGTCTTCGTGCGCTTGTTGTTGCGTCCCATCATCGGCGTCCTCTACGCGATCCGCGTCGTCGGCGGCGAGAACGTGCCGTCGGGGGGGCCGGTCCTGCTGGTTTCCAACCACGTCTCGTTCATCGACGCGATCCTGATCCTGATGGCGAGCCGGCGCCCGGTGCGCTTCCTGATTCTGCGGCAGTACTACGATCTTCCCGTGGCGGGCCGCTTGTTTCGCGCGCTGGGCTGCATTCCGGTTTCCAGCGTCGACGGCTCGAAGGCGCTGGCGGAGTCTTTCAAAAAAGCGCGCGAGCGCATGATGGACGGCGAGGTGGTCTGCATCTTCGCCGAAGGCGGCATCTCCCGCCACGGGCAGATGCAGCGCTTCAAGAAAGGCTTCGAGCGCATGGTCGAGGACGTGGACGCGCCCATCGTGCCGGTTCATCTGGACGAGGTCTGGGGGAGCGTCTTCAGCTTTTCCGGGGGCAAGATTCTGTTCAAGCGGCCGCGCCGCGTCCCTTACCGCGTGACGGTGAGCTTCGGCGGGCCGCTGAAGTCGTCTTCGACGGCGTTCGAGGCGCGGCAGGCCGTCTTGGAACTGGCGGCCGAGGCCTTCCGCCATCGTCTGGCCGGCTCGCTTCCTCCGCCGTTGATGTTCGCGCGCCAGGCCAAGAAGCGTTTGTGGCGCGCGGGCCTGTCCGACTCGAGCGGAACGCGGCTCAGCGCGTTGGCCGCGCTGGCGGGCGCGCATCTCCTGGGCCGGGCCATCGAGCGCGCGACGCCCGGCGAGGAACGCGTCGCGGTGCTGGTGCCGCCGTCGGTCCCCGGCGCGCTGTCCAACCTGGGCCTGTCCCTTCGCGGACGCGTGCCCATCAACCTCAACTATACGGCGTCCAAGGACGTCGTGGACGCTTGCGCGGCCAAAGCCGGGGTCAGGACCGTCGTCACGTCGCGCAAGGTCGTCGAGAAGCTGGGTTGGGAGCCCGGCGGGCGCAAAATCTATCTGGAGGACCTAGCGGCTGCGATCTCGCCGGCTGAAAAAGCGCTGACCGCCCTTGCGTTCGCGTTGACGCCGTCGTTCGTCCTGGAGCGCACGGCGTTCGCGAAGGCGCGCGGGCCGCTCGATCGCTTGGCGACCGTCATGTTCACCAGCGGCTCCACGGGAACGCCGAAGGGCGTGATGCTGACGCATTCCAACGTGCTGGCCAACATCCACGCGGTCGCGCAGGTGATCCGGCTGGGCCCGGAGGACTGCATGCTGGGCGTGCTCCCGTTCTTTCATTCTTTCGGCTTCACGGTCACGTTGTGGCTGCCCGCGTGCCTGGGCATGGAGGCGGCCTATCATTCGACGCCCTTGGACGCCCGCGCCGTCGGTTCGCTGGCCGAGAAGCGCAAGGCGACTATCCTGTTGGGCACGCCGACCTTCCTGCTGACGTGGATGCGCCGCGTGGAGCCGGAGAAGTTCAAGACCTTGCGCTACGTCGTGGCCGGCGCGGAGAAACTGCGCGAGGAGGTCGCCAAGGCCTTCGCGCAGAAGTACGGGCTCACTCCGCTGGAAGGCTACGGCGCGACCGAATTGTCGCCCGTCGCTTCGGTGAACATTCCGGACATCGATTGGCCGGGGGTCAGGCAGGCGGGCACCAAACTGGGCAGCGTGGGCCTGCCCCTGCCCGGCGTGTTCATGAAGGTCGTCGATCCGGAGACCGGAGCGGCGCTCGGTCCCGACGCGCCGGGACTCCTGCTCGTCAAGGGGCCGAACGTGATGAAGGGCTACCTCGACGACGACGAGAAAACGCGCGCGGTCATCCGCGACGGCTATTACGTGACCGGCGACGTCGCCAGGATCGACGAGGACGGCTTCGTCACGCTCACCGACCGGCTGTCGCGCTTCTCGAAGGTCGGCGGGGAGATGGTGCCGCACGTCAAGGTCGAGGAAAGCCTGCAGGACGCCGTCGGCGAACTGGACCCCGCGTTCGCGGTCTCCGGCGTTCCCGACGACCGTCGCGGCGAGCGCTTGGTCGTCCTCTACAAGGGGGACCGCCGGCTCGACGCGATCCTCAAGAAAGTTCGGGAGTCCGGCCTGCCCAAGCTGTGGATTCCGGACAAGACGAGCTTCCATAAAGTGGAGGAATTCCCGTTGCTGGGTTCCGGCAAGGTGGATCTCCGGCGGTTGAAGGCCGAGGCGCGTCGCCTGGAAGAAGCCGTCCCGGCTTCGCGGTCCGTCGCATGATCGATTTTCTCGTCCTGCTGCTCGTCGCGGCCAACGCGCTCCTCGTGCTGATGGAGTTCGCGCTGATGCGCGCGCGTCCGGCGCGCATCGAACTGCAGGCGCGCAAGGGCAACGTCGCCGCCCTGGCGGTCCAAGACATACTGTCGAGGTTCGACGAGTATCTGGCCGCGATGCAGTTGTGCATCACCATGATTTCCCTGGCGCTGGGGGCCGTGGGCGAGCCCGAGGTGATGTCCCAGTTGGAAAGGCATTTCGCGGCCTGGATCGTCGGAGTGCCGTCGGCGTGGCTGCATGCGCTGGCCTTCGCCGTCGCGGTCGGGATATTGGCGGTGCTTCAGATCGTATTCGCGGAGTTGATCCCGCGCGCGGTCGCCATCCACTACGCGGAACCGATCGCTTTGCTCGGCGCCCTGCCGCTCAAGGCCGTCGCCTACTTTCTGCGCTGGCCGGTGCGGATGACGACGGGGGCGGCCAAGGGCGTGCTGAAGGCGTTCCGGCTCAAAGCCGCGTCCGAGGCCGAGCACGGCGTCACCGTCGAGGAAATGCGCGTCCTGCTGGGCGAGACGCAGGAGAAAGGCGCGATGCCGCTGGAGCGCCTGATCCTGCTGGAGAACATGTTCGACTTCGCCAGCGCGAAAGCCTCCGACGCCATGTGCCCGCGCGAGAAGATCGTTTTTCTGTCGCTGGCGCGGCCGTGGGCCGAGAACGTGGCGTCGATCCGCGAGAACCGTTTCTCGCGCTACCCGCTGTGCGAGCTGGGGCTGGACACCGCGATCGGCTACATCCACGTCAAGGACCTCGTGCTCAGGGACGAAGGCTCCGAGCCCGACCTCAAGAAGCTTCGTCGCGACCTGTTCGAGGTTACCGACTCCGAGTCGCTGGAGAAGCTGGTCAAGTCCATGCCCGATAAGGGCATCCATATGGCGCTCGTCCGCGACCCTCTGGGGCGCGCGGCGGGACTGCTCACGCTGGAAGACATCATCGAGGAGCTCATCGGCGAGGTGCGCGACGAGTTCGGCCGCCCGCGCGGCTGGGCCGACGGCGAGTTGTTCGCCGGCGCGGCGACCGACGCCAATCTGCCGCCGGGCGACCGCCGCGCCGCCATCCGGGCGTTGATGATCCGCCTGAAGGCGGCCCGCCCCGACCTGGACGCCGACGCCGCGCTCCAGGCCGTCTGGGAGCGCGAGACGAAGTTCGCCAGCGCCGTTGGCCGCGGCGTCATGGTTCCGCACGCGCGGCTCTCCGGCCTGTCCGAGCCCGTCATCGCCGTCGGCCGCTACGCGAAGGCCCCCTCGTTTCCCACGCCGGACGGCGTCCCCGTGCGCCTGGTCTTCCTGATCCTGACTCCCGCCGAGACCCCCGTCGTTCAGCTCAAGATACTCCAGCGCATCGCCTCCTTGGTGACCAACGAGAACCTGCGCCGCAAGCTGTGGCGCGCGAAGACCGACGAGTCCCTGCTGGAGACCCTGCGCACCGCCGACACGCTTTTGGCGTCCTGAGCGAGGCTCCGCCTTCCCCCCCGATCTTCTCCGACGGGGACGGAATTGGTATCATGACGGGCATGCCGAGGGAAAACCGCCGTTTTTTGCGCGCCTGCCGCGGGCTGCCTGTGGACGCGACGCCCGTCTGGTTCATGCGCCAGGCCGGCCGCTACATGGAGGAATACCGCGCGCTGCGCAAGAAGCACTCCATTCTGGAACTGGCCAAGACGCCCGCGCTGGCCTGCGAGGTCACGCTGCAGCCGATCCGCCGCCTGCCCGTCGACGCCGCCATCCTGTTCGCGGACATCCTGCTGCCCGTCGAGACCTTGGGCCTCAAGCTGCGTTTCGCGCCGGGCCCGTCGATCTCGAACCCGGTGCGCACCGACCGCGACGTCGCGCGCTTGAACGAGGCCACCGCCGCCGCCGATCTGGGCTGCGTCTACGACGCGGTCCGCCTCATCCGCAAGGAACTGGGCGGGAAGGTTCCTCTCATCGGCTTCGCGGGGGCGCCGTACACCGTCGCCAGCTACATGGTCGAAGGCGGGCCGTCC
This sequence comes from uncultured Elusimicrobia bacterium, assembly GCA_903874575.1. GTDB lineage: Bacteria > Elusimicrobiota > Elusimicrobia > UBA1565 > UBA9628 > GWA2-66-18. The sequence goes on along the minus strand of CAIQSZ010000011.1, from coordinate 1,559 downwards.
GACCATTATAAAGTCGTCAAGGCGATGATGACGGACCGTCCCGACCTATGGCACGCGCTGATGCTCAAGGTCCGGCGGGTGACCGCCGAATATCTCAAGCGCCAGGTCCAGGCCGGCGCCGAGGCCGTCCAGCTCTTCGACTCCTGGATCGGCGCGCTGACTCCCGAGCAGTACCGCCGCTTCGTGCGCCCGCACTCCGCGTGGGTGCTGGCCGAGGCCGCGAAGTGGGGCGTGCCCGTGATTTCGTTCGGCACCGGAACCAACGGCTTTCTGGAAGACTTCGCCGCCGCGGGCGGGGACGTCGTCGGCGTGGACTGGCGCATCGACTTGGACGTCGCGCGCCGCCGCTTGGGGCGGCGGCCCGTCCAAGGCAACCTGGATCCCGTCCTCCTGTTTTCCGAGCGCAAAGCCTTGAAGACCGCGGTGCGCGACGTCGTCGCCCGCAATCACGGCCGCAACGGGCACATCTTCAACCTGGGGCACGGCATTCTGCCGGGCACTCCCGTCGAAAACGTCGACTTCGTCGCGAAATGCGTCCACGAAATGACCGCTCGCTGAGGCGCCCGCGCGGCGAGGAGCCGCGCCGGATCGTCGTGATCGGGGCCGGCATCACCGGTCTCGCGGCGGCGCGCGAGCTGTTCCAACTCTCCGTGAAGCTGAGGCGTCCCGTCGAGGTGACGGTGCTGGAATCGTCTCCGCGGCTGGGGGGCAAGATCCGCACCGAGACCGTCGACGGCGCGCTCATCGAGACCGGGCCCGACAGCTTCGTGACGTTGAAGCCCGAGATGCTGGACCTGGTGCGCGAACTGGGCCTGGAGGGCGACCTCATCGGCACCGCGCCCGATCCCACGGTCAGCGTGCTCAAGGGCGGGCGATTGCTGCCCATGCCCGCGGGAATGCAGTTGGTCTCTCCCACCAAGCTCCTGCCTTTCGCCTTCTCTCCCTTGTTCTCGTGGAAGGCGAAGCTGCGCATGGCGCTGGAGCCTCTGATGCCCGCGGGGCGCGGGGCGGAGGACGAATCGCTGGCCGACTTCGCGCGCAGGCGCCTGGGCGCGGAGGCGCTGGACAGTCTGGTCGGCCCCATGCTGGCCGGCATCTTCGCGGGCGACCCGGAGAAGATGAGCGTCAAGAGCACTTTTCCCCAACTGCTCGAAATGGAGAGGCGCGGCGGGCTGGCGCGCTCGCTGTGGCTGCGCGGCCCCAAACGCGCGCCGCGGCGCGAGGGCTTCTCGACCTTCATGACGCTCAAGAGCGGCTTGTCGCGCGTTGCCGAGGTCTTGGCCCAGCGGCTTCCGGCCGGGTGCGTCCGCCTGGATTGCCCCGCGGGCGAGGTCCATCGCCGCGGCGGATATTGGGAGGTCGTCACGCCGCGCGGGATCTTCAAGGCCGACGCGGTGATCGCGGCCGCGCCCGCGCCCGCGTTCGCCGACGCGGTCGACCTGCTCGACCCCGAACTGGCGTCGCGCCTGCGCGAAATTCCCTTCGTGTCCACCGCCACGGTCACGCTGATCTACGACGCCGCGGCGTTCCCGAAGCCGCCGCGCGGCTTCGGCAGATCG
>CAIQSZ010000010.1 GCA_903874575.1 uncultured Elusimicrobia bacterium | reverse complement strand
CCCCGACCGGCGCGCCGAACTGCGGGCGTGGCTGGACCGTCCGGAGGAAGCCGACGACGCGACGACGGCGGTCTGGGCGGGCTCGCGCGTCCAGCTCTACGACCCGCGCCGGGGGCCTCCGGACGCCGAACGCGTCTTCGAGGCGCGCTCGCGCATAGGTTGCGTCCGCTCCGCGCTCGAAAATGCGCTGGTGGACGCCGCGCGCAAGCGCGCCCGCCGCGTCGGCGCGCTCGAGACTTTGGCCGACGCCGGCGCGCTGGACAGCGCCGCCGCCAAAGCCGCCGCCAAGGCCGCCGCCGACGAGGAAAACGAGACGCGCCGCCGGCTGCTCTCCGCCCCACCGGCCTGCCGATTCCCCGACCCCCAACGCGAGGAAGCGCTCAAGAAGTCCGTCCTGCTCTGCGCGGAAGCCGCCCGGGCGGAACGGGCCCAGCGCGAACGCAAAGACGAGGGATCCCGCCGTGCGCTGTAGCGTGTTCGTCGTGCTGGCGCTCGCCGCCGCGCCCGCGCGCGCCGACTGGTTGCTCGACGCCCAACGCGCCGCCGCGGCCGCGCCCCTTCCCGGAGAGGCCGCGCCGGAACCCGCGAAATCGGACTGGATCGGATTCGAGCCGGCCTCCCGCCTGTTTCGCGCCGAGCTGCCCGCGGAAGGCTGGCGGACTTTCGAAGAGGAAGACGCGCTGGGCGCCGTCGTCCGCGCGTTCGGGCCCGACGATCCGTCGGGGGCCCTGCGCGCCGAATTATCGGTGCGCCTGATCGACCGCGACGCGCCGAACTTCGTCCCCGCCAAGGAGGCTCTCGACGCGATGCGCCGGCCGGGGCCGGACCGGGAGCCCGGAGCGGTCCGCCCCCTGCGCATCCCCGCCGGCCTGGCGCGCGTCTTCGAGATCGTCGAGACGCGCCGCGTCCCCGTCGACGAGGGCCCCAGCGCCCCGCTGGAACTGCACCAGTACGTCGCGGTCATCCCGCGCGGCGACGCGTACTATCTGGTGCGCCTGACCACCTCGCGCGCGAGCTACCTGGAGTTCCGCGACGACTTCGTGCGCTTCCTTAAATCCTTCCGCCCGATCGGCGCGCGCTGACCGCGCAAGCGGGAAGCCAACCAAACGGCGGCCAAGCCGGCGAGCGTCCGGCGCCGTTCCAACAGGCCGTGGTCTCCGCCCTCCACGACGGCCAGCCGGGTCCCTCTCGGAGCCAAGGACGCCAGCCTCCGCGAGACCGCGAGCGGTATGGTCTCGTCCCGGTCCCCGTGGGCCAGAAGCAGCGGGGGTTCGACGCGCGCGACGGACTTCGCGGGATCGAAGCGGCGCAGCGCCGCGCGGAAATCGGCCAAAAGAACGTCCGTCTTCGGCGCGTTCAACGGGCGAGAAAACCGCGCCAGGAACCGCCGCGTGCCGGGACCCAAGATCTCCGGCCCGCCGCAGGGCGCCACCGCCAGGACGGCCCGCAGGGAAGGCTCCGCCGCCGCCAGGTTCAGCGCCGTCCAGCCGCCCATGCTGAAGCCGTACACGGCGACGCGCCCCGGGTCCACGAAGTCCAGCCTCTTGGCCGCGCGCAAGGCCGCGCGCGCTTGGGCGACGAGCGTCGTGAACCGGTACTCGCCGCCGCTGCCCCACGCGCCCAGGAAGCAGGGGGCGACGGACGCCACGCCGCGCTCCATCAGCGCGCGCTGGACGTCCACGCTCTTCTCCAAGCCCGGGAAACCGTGCAGGAACAGCACCGCCGGGAAGCGGCGGCCGCGGGGACCCGCGGGGCGGTGGTAGGGCGCGAGCATGCGCCGTCCAAGGACGCGGAAGATCGCGGTGCCGGAGTGGGCGCGCATGGAGGAATTCTACCGTATCTCGTATAATCCTCGACGCGATGCCAAAATCCGCCCCCGCCGTCCCCCAGGTCGTGATCGGAATCGCCGGCGGAAGCGGCTCCGGAAAGTCATGGCTGGCCAAGGCCGTGGCCGAGGCCTTCCGGGGACGCTCGACGGTCGTCTGCCACGACTGGTACTACAAGGGCAACGGCCACGTCCGCGACGAGGAGGAGCGCCGCAAGCTCAATTTCGACCACCCCGACGCCCTCGAGACGGCGCTGATGTCGGCCCAACTGCGGGACCTGGCCGCGGGACGCGCGGTGGACGCCCCGATCTACGACTACGAGACCCACGCGCGCCTGGACCGGACGCGGCGCGTGGAGCCGGCGCCGCTGATCGTCGTCGACGGCATCCTGATCCTCCACGAGCAGGCCCTGCGCGAGCGCATGTCGCTGTCGGTCTACATCGAAGTCCCCGACGACGTGCGCCTGCTGCGCCGCGTGCGCCGCGACACCAAGGAGCGCCGCATCGACCTCGACGAGACCCTGCGCCTCTACGAGGACTTCGTGCGCCCCATGCACCACCGCTTCGTGGAGCCGTCCTCGCGCCACGCGACCTGGATCTGGTCCCAGCTCGAGGACGAGAAGTTCCCCGACCTGCTCATCGCCGACCTGGCGCGGCGCCTCGACGGCGGGAAATCCCCATGTCCCGCGCCGCTATCGCGCTCCTGCTGAGTTGGTTGCGGACTCCTCCTTCAAAAATTCGGTAGTGGGTCAATTTGAGTTTGAGCGCTAAGAACTCAACTTAACAACGGCCCAACGAGGGGAAAAGGTCGGGGGCAGTAAGGCAAGGACGGAGAAATTGAGTCCAAAGCGCCGAAAGGAGATCGCTAAAAAAGCGATAGAGGCGCGCTGGGCAAAAATTAAAGTCCTGATTGTGGAATATCAATCAGAGGGAGCGGAAGGGTTTCATTGAACTTTGGGTGCGTCTTATCTAAGAACGCCTCAAACGCGGGATAGCTATCACATATCTTCATCAGAGTGATTACCGATGCGAGATGTTCACGCAGTTTGGGATGTCCTACGTCTCCACTAAGACGACGATGTAGTTGTTGCTTGTGACGACCTTCTGAATTTCTTGGCGTGATCTTTTTTAGTTCCTCAAGAACAGCGGGGGCTAGTCGATCATAGACGATGTTGTTAGTTATATGTCCGAAGTAACTTGGTTTTTTTACAGTATCTTTCGGGTACTGTAGACCGCGCAAGCGGTACAGATTTTCATAAAACTCTTCTGGAAATGTTTTTATCCAGGGACGAAGTTCCTTGGCAATAAACTTTTCAAGAATCTGCTGTAGGGCATCCTTAGCTCTATCACGTTGATACCCAGTAGCCTCGTCAACTAGGGCGATTATCCCAACTTGGGCCAATCCTCGAATCAGGACATCAGCGGCGGCGACCATTTTTTATAGCGCGCCTCGACCCCCCTTTCTATTTGGGCAGAGTCCCGATATTTTAAATATACCTCGGCTACCATGGGGAGTATCGCTGCGTCATACCCAACGTCCTTTGATCCGTCTTTTGTGCGATAAAATATCGGTGTGGTCGACTGCAATAAATCCTGAGTAATAAAGGGCTTAAATGCTTCTGCCTGCAAAAAGAATGGGGTCCCGTCGACGGTGCTTAGAACGCCCGTTCCTCCTTTGGGTGAGCGCGACCGGCCTAGAGCACGAAGAAAGGTTCCCTGTGTGATAATTCTCTTACCATTGGGGAGAACGGCGCAGCTTACCTCCATCGTCCCGAGAGGGAAGGTCCCCTCGTGACTTGCAACGGGCATATCCCCTGACCACCGTGTGTCCGCCGCTTTCCGAGCGATATAACTCCGTTGTTCCGGCGAGAGCTTTTCCGCCCTCGCGTGTCCGCCATTAGCCTTGCTCTCGCCGTTCATGCATGACTCCTTAATAAAACTATGCTTGCATAGTAACATAGCAAGCATAACAAGTCAATATATATTTATGCTTGCTACTGGCACCACTTGAGCGGTCATTTGATATTAAAATTATAAATATCCTCACAACTGAAAATCAGATCACGGTTATCTCGACCCTCGTCGAGGGGTAACTCTATTCGAGCAACGTGCCGCATGACGGAAGTTGCCAATGGAACCGTCCTTAGCCTCCTGGCGCGCCTGGAGGCGGCTTGCCGAACTTGCCCCAACATGGTGATATTCGGATCGTCCATGATGGCCATCATATACCCAGGTTGCCACGCGGCATTGGTTACGTCACGCCTGCCCCAGGTGCATCTTGCATGAACAAGACATTTGCATTTTCTTTCGCGTCCTGATACAATGGCGCTCGCTCAGTAGGATAAACCTCTGAGTAATTTCAATGGTGGCATACGCCGCCAACAGGAGAAAGAACATGTCTACCCGCACCATCGAACTTCACGTTGACGAAGAATCCGGACGCAGACTGAAAGACCCCAGCAGCAACTCCATCTTTCATTTCGAAACCTACCTTCCGTTTTCCGAGGCAGCTAAACTAGAGCCCGGAAATGCGAATGTCCGTCCTGCAAAAGAGACTTACCCTTTCAAGAGGATGAAGGATACTGCTGAAGATGAACCTGAGACCTTCCATCTAAAGAACCGCGGTATCACATATCTCTGCGATAAGTTCAAGTACGACAATCAGAGCAAGAAGCTTGTCCTGGTTATTCCGAATCTCCCAAAATCAAAATTCGATGACGACGATTCACCTCGGTTTGGCATTGCAGACGGCGGCCATACTTTCCGAGTAGTCGAAGAGGTTGCAAAGGACCTCATTAGCTACAAGGAGACCCCCGATTGGACCGAACCGTTTGTTCGCGTACATTTCTTGGCGAGTGAGAATAAAAGCCTGGACGGGATTGAAGATGTCGTTGAAGCTCTCAACACGTCAACTCAGGTTAAGAAGTTCTCGCTCCAAGAATACCAAGGCCACTTCGACGAGTTAAAAAAGGCCCTCACCGCCTCAAAATTCGACATAGCGCATGTCGCTTTTACAGAGAACCAAGACGAGAAGGAATGGCAAGTCCTGGAGATTGTCCAACGGATGGCTTGTTTCCTCAAAGAACGTTGGAAAATTGTCTCGCCAAGCAGCATGTATCGCTCGAAGGACAAGGCACTTCAATTATTTTTGGCAGACACAGGGGGAGAGTTCAAGAGGTTGTATCCGGTAATTAAGGACGTCATAACCTTCCCTGAGTTCATTCAATCAACCCTGTCAGAAAACATCGAAGGTCGCCGGTTTGATCTGATACTGAAAAAAAACGAACAACGCGGGGTTCATTAAAAATAACGCTATGAAAAAATACATCAT
>CAIQSZ010000009.1 GCA_903874575.1 uncultured Elusimicrobia bacterium | reverse complement strand
TCTGTGCCTCTGGGCCATCCGTGCCTACCTCGCGGCGTCAAACCCTGTCAACGTGGTTGGGATGCGGCTTCGACGGGGATCACTCGTGGTCCAACATCAGCGGACCTGGCCAAAAAGCCCTGAAGCCCTTAGGACGGAGTAGCTCTATCCATTGAGCTATCGAGGCTTATGAGCGCGTATTATCGCACTTTTTTCTCATCGGCGAAAACGCCGAAAGCGGAGCGACGCTGAAATGCATTGAGCTATCGAGGCTCTTTCGATGGGCGCCGGTATTTCCCCTTTATTTCGATAGCCGACGCAGCCCCGTGTCCAGGATGCCGACGTCCACGATCCCCGCGCGTCCCGGCGCGATCGTCAGCAGGAACGGGCGGTCCGGGTAGTTTCGCAGGACCAGGCGCAGGCGGCCGGGCTTGAGGCCCGCGACGGAGAAGCGCCCCGTTTCGGCGGTGAAGAAGCTCTGCGCGGCCGTCCCCGGTTCATCGATCGAATCGATCTCTCCCGGCTCCGACGCCAGCGGCCCGCCGTCGGCGTCGGCGATGAGCCCTTGGGCGACGACGGTCGCCCCGGATCCGGCCGTCAGCGCGGTTCCGCTGCGATAGGCCGGCTTGACGTAGCGCGGCTGAGGATCGAGCTCAATCCATGAGGGCAGGTCGGGAGCGCTCACCTCGATGCGTTGCTGTTGGTAGGACGTCAGTTCCGGCAGCACCGCCGGCCCCAGCAAGCCGCTTTTCGCCGGCGGAACTCCGACGCCGGCGTTGACTTCGATGGCGCGGCCCGATAGGCTCGGATGCGGGGAGACGATGACGAAGCTGTCGGTGATCGGCCGCGTGATCGCCGCCCGCCCGTCGGCGAAGGCGAGCGCCGTGCCGACGCTCAGGCTCATATTGCGTCCCGTGCTCGATCCCGGCGTCCGGCCTCCGGCATATGAGCCCGCCGTTTGCGCGCTGAAACGATAGTCGCGATAATGCAGTTCGCCTTGGCCCGACTCGCTCGAACGGTCGCGCGCCAGAATGATCGAGGCATCGACGGCGCGCACGCGCCGGGACGCGGAATGCTGCCACTGCAGGCGGGAGTCTCCCGTCGCGCTGTCTTGCGAAGCCCTCAGCGTGTCCTGCGCGCCGAAATTCCACTCCAAAGACAGCACGAACCGATTTTCCGTCTCGCCGCCGACCGGGGCGCGGCGCCCGGCCGACAGCATGGCGAAGACCCCCCGCTGGAAAGACCGGCTCAGCGTCAGGTCTTCCGACGCGGCGTCGGCGTAGCCCCGGCGCGCGACTTGACGGCTCACCCCAAAGGCGCCGAACACGTTCCAAAGCAGGCGGCGGTCGTAGACCAGGCCGACGTTCAGCACGTACGGATTGGACGCGGCGGATTCGCTCAAGGTCGCGTACTCGGGACTGAGATAGGTGGCCACCGCGCTCCAAGATTGAATCTCGCCGCGCGCCCGCGTGTCCGCGTAACGGTACTGCAGCCGCGCCGCGGCTCCGGGAGCGGACGCGTCGTTGCGGCTCGACGCGATATCGGCGCCCACCGTGCCCAAGCCCGTCGCCCACCGCCCCCCCGCGCCCGCCATCTCCTGATGGAGCGTGCCTTGCGACGTGACGCGCGCCGTGAATTGATCGGTGACGCCCGCTTCATGGTACATCGAATACGCGGGCTCGCGGGCGTCGTAGTCGCGTCCCGTCGGGGTGACCCGCGAGACGAAGCCCGCCGTATAGCTGAAATCCTGCTCGCCGACGCCGAGCAGGGAGGAGTCGAAGACGAAGGGAAACCGGACGATTTCCGCGCGTCCGACTTCGTCGGTGACGCGCAGTTCGACGTCGTTGGTGCCC
>CAIQSZ010000008.1 GCA_903874575.1 uncultured Elusimicrobia bacterium | reverse complement strand
GGTTCGAATCCTGGCGCCCCCGCCGGGACCCGAACGATTTAGAGTCGAAGGATAGAATGAAAATCGCGACGCAGTTTCTCAAAGAAGCGTATTCCGAGCTCAAGCAGGCCACGTGGCTGACCCGCGAGCAGGCCGTGGATTCCACGAAAGCCGTCGTCGTCCTCGTGGTGATCATGGCGCTGTACGTGTCGGGCGTGGACTATGCGCTCTCGATCCTCGTCAGGGCCGTCCTCGGACGCTAGGAGAAGTCATGACCGAAACCGCCGCCCCCCGCAAGAGAGGCTGGTACGTCGTCCACATCCAGTCCGGCTATGAGGACCGCGTCCACAAGACCATCCTCCAGAAGATCGAGACCGAGAAAATGCAGGACCGCATCTTCACCGTGCTGGTCCCGACCGAGGACGTCGTCGAGGTCAAGAAGAACAAGAAGAAGATCTCCAAGCGGAAGTTCTTCCCCGGCTACCTTCTGATGGACATGATCGTCGACGAGATCAGCTACTGGCTGATCAAGAGCATCCCCGGCGTCACCGGATTTTTAGGCGACACCAACCCCGTCACGCTGGCCCAAGAGGAGATCGACAAGATCCTGGAGTTGACCAGCACCGCCGCCGAGGGCAAGCCCCGGCCGGCCGTGCAGTTCGACAAGGGCGAGAACATCCGCATCGTCGACGGCCCCTTCCGGCACTTCATCGGCGTCGTCGAGGAAGTCAGCGAGCCCAAGGCCAAGATCAAGGCCATGGTCACCATCTTCGGCCGGCCGACCCCCGTCGAGCTGGACTTCCTGCAGGTGGAGAAGATCTGAACGTGATCGAACCCGAGATCGTCGCGCCGGATTCCGAGAGCTTCGAGGGCGTGCGCGTGCGCATGGCCCACGTGAAGTCCCTCGGGGTCGTCGGCGCCCTGCTGGCCCTGCTCACCATGGGCGCGGCCGTGGGATTCGGGTTCCTGCTGTTGTTCGGGCGGTCTTTGCTGGCCGCGATCGCCGTCTACGCGCTGTGGCCGTTCGTGTTCGCGCCCGAGTTCACCCGCTGGGTATTCGGCTCCGACCACGCCCCGTTCTGGAAGCTGTTCCTGCTGATGGTCCTGATCGGCACGCTCGCCAAGGCGCTGATGCCGACGGCATGGGGACGCAAGTAGGATTTTAAGCCGCACTCAGAGGTCATACATATGGCGAAGAAGGTCAAAACCCAAATCAAGCTTCAGATTCCCGCGGGCGCCGCGAACCCCGCGCCGCCCGTCGGCCCGGCGCTCGGACAGCACGGCGTCAACATCATGGATTTCTGCAAGAGGTTCAACGAAAAGACGAAGACCCAGGAAGCCGGCATGCTGATCCCGGTCGTCATCACCGTCTTCGAGGACCGCTCGTTCGACTTCATCACGAAGATGCCGCCCGTCTCGTCCCTGCTGAAGAAGGCCGCGGGCCTGGCCAAGGGTTCCGGCGAGCCGAACCGCAACAAGGTCGGCAAGATCAGCCAGAAGCAGGCCGAGGACATCGCGAAGGCGAAGATGCCCGACCTGAACACCAAGGATCTCGGGCAGGCGGTCCTGATGGTGAAGGGCACCGCCCGCTCCATGGGCATCGAAATCACGAAGTAACGTCGAATATCGGACCGAGCCTCCCGTTCAAGGGGCGCCAACAGGTCAGGAGAACACTTACATGGGCAAGAGATACGAAGCGCTGGTCAAGGACCTCGACCTCGCCAAGCTGAACACGCTGGAGGAGGCCGCCGCGCTCGTCAAGAAATGCGCGACCGCCAAGTTCGACGAGACCGTCGAACTGCACGTCCGCCTGGGCGTGGACCCCAAGCAGGCGGACCAGCAGGTCCGCGGCACCGTGGGCCTGCCGCACGGCCTGGGCAAGACCAAGAAGGTGGCCGTCGTCGTCCGCGGCGACAAGCAGAAGGACGCCACGGCCGCCGGCGCCGACATGGTCGGAGCCGAGGATCTGATCGAGCAGATCTCGAAGGGCTTCACCGACTTCGACATCCTGGTCGCGACCCCCGACATGATGAAGGACCTCTCCAAGCTGGGCAAGGTCCTCGGCCCCAAGGGCCTGATGCCGAACCCGAAGTCCGGCACCGTCACGATGGACGTCGCCAAGACCATCAAGGAACTGAAGGCCGGACGCGTCGAATACAAGGTCGACGACTACGGCATCATCCACGTCCCGGTGGGCAAGGCGTCGTTCGGCGCCGACAAGATCGCCGGCAACGCGCGCACCGTCCTGGAGGCCCTGACGAAGGCGAAGCCCGCCGCGTCGAAGGGCATCTACCTGATGAGCATCACCCTGTCCTCCACGATGGGGCCCGGCATCAAGGTCGACCACGGCGTCAAGTACTGACGCTCCGAAAATGACGAAGGCCCCCGCGCGAGCGGGGGCCTTCTTTTTTCCCACCGGTCCCTCCTCTCAGGGCCCGGAAACCGCGACCAAGGTCTTCTCCAGGTCGTTGGCGTGCGCGACCATGACGTAATGGTCCCTGTCGGCCGTGATGGCGACGCGGCCGCGGTCGAACAGCGCCGTCCCGCCGAGCAG
>CAIQSZ010000007.1 GCA_903874575.1 uncultured Elusimicrobia bacterium | reverse complement strand
TCGACAACTACGACAGCTTCGTCCACAACCTGGCGCGCTACGTGGGCGAGTTGGGCGCGCCGCGGCGGGTGATCCGCAACGACGCGCTCACGGCGGCGGAAGCGCTCGCGCTGAAGCCGCGGGGCATCATCCTCTCGCCGGGGCCGGGCGGCCCGGCGCAGGCGGGCATCTCGCTGGCGCTGGCGAAGGCGGCGGGCGCGGCGGGCGTGCCCCTCCTGGGCGTGTGCCTGGGTCATCAGTGCGTGGCGCAGGCCTACGGCGGGGTCGTCCGGCGCGGCCGCCCGGCGCACGCCGAGGCGTCGCGGATCAGCCACGACGCAAGCTCCCTCTTCAAAGACATCCCGTCCCCGTTCACGGCGGGACGCTACCACTCCCTGACGGCGGACCTCGCGCCCGGCGGCGTCCTGCGGGCGACGGCCCGCGCCGAAGACGGGACCTTGATGGCGCTGGAGCACCGTAAGCTCCCCGTGTTCGGGGTGCAGTTCCATCCCGAATCGGTGCTGACGGAGCACGGCCACCGGCTGCTCGCCAATTTCCTGCGCCGAACTGAGGCGCGCCCGGAGAAGACCCTATGACGATCTGGCTGAACGACGAACTCGTCGACGGCACGCGCATCGACCCGCGCGACCGCGGCCTCCTGCTGGGCGACGGACTGTTCGAGACCGCGGCGGCGCGCGGCGGACGCCTGCTCTTTTGGCCGGCGCACGCGGCGCGCCTGGCGGCGGGAGCGGCGACGCTGAAGATTCCCCTGCGCCTGACGCCCGAGGAACTCGCGCGGGCCTGCGCGGCGGTCCTGGAAGCCTCCGGCCTCCGTGAAGCCCCGCGCGCCGCCGTGCGTCTCACCCTGACGCGGGGACCGGGACCGCGAGGCCTGACGCCCCCCTCCGACCCTTCGCCGACCCTGATGATCTCCGCCTCAGCGGCCGAACCTCCGCCCGCCTGCATGAGCGCAGCCCTGGCCTCCCCCCGGCGCAACGCCCTCTCCCCGACGGCGCGCCTCAAATCCCTGGGCTGCCTGGACGCGATCCTGGCGCGCGAGGAAGCCCGCGCGCGCGGAGCCGACGAGGCCCTCCTCCTCGACACCGCGGGCCGCCTCTCTTGCGCCGGCGCGGCCAACGTCTTCCTATGGGAAAACGACCGTCTCTCGACCCCGTCCCAGGACTGCGGCATCCTCCCCGGCGTGACGCGGGCCGCCGTCCTGAGCCTGGCCGCGCGCCTGGGCGTCGAAGCGCGCGAAGATCACATCTCCCCGGAGCGCCTCGGACGCGCCGACGGAGCCTTCCTCACCAACAGCCTGATCGGCGTGATGCCCCTCTCCCGCATCGACGACCGTCCGCTCCCGCCCCATCCCCTGACCCATAAAATCCAAGCCGCCTACGAGCGGTCAGACTACGCCCGTGATGTAAGAATTCCACGCACTCCGCCACATATAAATGGATGGCAATAACGCTTGTCTGGCTTGGTCGTGATCTTCGCCTGGCGGACAATCCCGCATTAATCGAGGCGGCCGCCGCGGGATTGGTTGTACCGATGTATGTATGGTCGCCCGCGGAAGACGGCGATTGGGCTCCGGGCGCGGCCTCACGCTGGTGGCTGCATCATTCGCTCGCAAGCCTAGACCGCGATCTGCGCAAACGCGGCTCGCGCCTGATCATCAAAAATGGACACGCCGCGCAGGCCCTCGTCACGGCCGCGCGCGAATGCGGCGCCGGGGCAGTCTCCTGGAACCGGCGCTACGAGCCCGCGGCCCTGCGCCAGGAGCAGGCCGTCCGCGGCGCGCTCGACGCCGCCGGCGTGCGCGCCCAGGCCCACGAGGGCAACGCGCTCTTCGCGCCCGACGCGATCCGGACTTTAAACGGCGGGCCGTACCGCGTGTTCACTCCCTATTGGAACCGTTGCGGTGCCGAGGCCGAGCCCGCCGCTCCGCGCGGCGAGGCCGGCCCCTTGAAGCTTCCCGCGAAGCTCCCGAAGTCCCTGACGCTGGATGAGCTAGGGCTTCTGACCAAGGTCGCCCGGGCCACGGGCCTGAAAAATTATTTCGTGCCCGGCGAGGCCGGCGCGCGGCGCGACTTTGAGGCCTTCCTGGCCGGCCCGATCCGCGGCTACGCCGCCGACCGGAATTTCCCCGCCAGCGGCGGCGGCTCGCGGCTGTCCCCCCGCCTTCACTTCGGCGAGCTCTCGGTCCGCCGCGTCTGGCGCGAGGCCCTCGGCGGCGATCCCGCGGCCAAGGGCGGCTTCCTGGGCGAGCTCGGCTGGCGGGACTTCGGACGCCATGTCCTCTTCCACCATCCCGCGACGCCGGAGTCCCCTCTCGATGCGCGCTTCGCGTCCTTCCGCTGGCAAACCGACGCCAAGGGGCTCGCGGCCTGGAAGAAGGGGCTCACCGGCTATCCGTTCGTCGACGCGGGCATGCGCGAGCTGTGGGCGACCGGCTTCATGCACAACCGCGTGCGCATGGTCGTCGCGTCCTTTCTCACCAAGGACCTGCTCGTCGACTGGCGCGAGGGCGCGCGCTGGTTCTGGGACACGCTCGTCGACGCCGACCTCGCCAGCAACACGCTCGGCTGGCAGTGGGCCGCGGGCTGCGG
>CAIQSZ010000006.1 GCA_903874575.1 uncultured Elusimicrobia bacterium | reverse complement strand
GCGCCGAATCGAAACGGTGAAAGGGTGGGATGCGGCGATGGAGCGCCTGGGAAAAGGTTCCGCGAGTTCGTACTGCGTCGATACCAGCGGAATGAAATTCGACCCTTTGCCGACCGTCGCTCTCCCTCCTAAGGGGAAAAAGGGCGAGAGAGAGAAATTGCGCATGAGGGGCGCTCCCGAGGATTCGAAGACGAACGGAAGAATAATAGGGATTTACGCGGCTAAAACCCTGATCCATGTCGCGACCACGCGCCCGGAACTTGAAAGCTGGCTGTTCGGAACCGCGCCGGAGCAAAAGAACTTAGATCCCAACACGCACTATTCCTGGGGCGACGTGGAGACGAGAGAGGCTCAGGAGGAGGAGCGCAGACGCCGGGCGGAAGCGGCGAAAAAGCGTATAGAGGCCCTAGAGCTGCAGCGGGAGCAGCGGGTGGTTAAGGCGGCGGCAAGACAGCCCTCGGCCGTGACTCGTGCCCGCCGCGGCCCCCGAGGGAACACGGAGGCCGTGCGGCCCGAGCCCCAGCGGTTGTCGCCCGGACCCTCTCCCGCGCCCCCCATGGCCTCTGCCCCCGCGGTTACCCCTATCGTCTGTAGTGGTAATACGACCTTTTTTGGCTGGGAGATTCCGTTTACTTCCAATTGCACCGTGCGTGATCAGTTCAATAACGTCCTCATCCGTTGAGGCGTGTGACTTCACTTCCCAATGCCTCACGTATGATAGGGCGGACCGGCTAGAATTTTCAAGGGACGACGGCTTCTTCGTGGTGGGGGACGTGCTTGAGCCGGCGCCCGTGCCACGCGGCGTAGGCCGAGATCGCGGCGGGAAGCAGGAAGCCGCGGTAGTGAAGGGATAAGAACAGGCCCGCGCCCGCGGCCGAGCCGGCGACGAAGGCGCAGATGGTGCCCGCCCGCAGTAAGTCGGCGCGCGTTTCCTGGCGGAAGCGCTTGTCGGACGGACGGAAGGTGAGCAGGCGCGCCAAGCCCAGCCCGAGGTCGGTGGTGAGCCCCGTGAGATGGGTCGTGCGCACGGAGCTTCCCGAGGACGAGGTGATCGCGCCGTTCTGCAGGCCGCTGGCCAGGCAGAGCAGGGCGAGGAGAAAGTAAGTCTCCCGCAGGCGGAAGTTCTGGCCGAAGCGGCCGAACTGCTCGAACTCTCCGGCCAGCGCCGCCAGGACCAGGCAGGCCGCGCACAGGGCCATCACGTAATCGTAGCGGGGCGCGTGCTTGCGGTGGAGGGGACGGTCGGTCAGCAGGCCGGCGATCATGGCGCCCAGCAGAAAAAAGAGGGGCACCGACAGCAGCGAGAAGGACGCCGCGACGTGCCCGTGAAGCAGGTCGGCGCCGAACATGGTCGCGAAGCCGGTGACGTGGGTGACGAAGCGGCCGGTGGCCAGGAAGCCGCCGGCGTTGATGCAGCCGGCGTTGAAGCCCAGCAGGAGCCAATGGGCGACGACGTTGCGGTTCGGGTACTGATCGAGGCGGTAGCTGAACATGGGACGACGGGACCTTCCGGGCGAAAAAATAGCGGCGGCCGCAGGCTCAGTCCTTGGCGAGGCGGTCCAGCACCGCGCGGCTTTCTTCCAGCTTCTTGCGCAGGATCTCGGCGATCGGGCGCAGGACGAGGAAGATGTCGCGGTCGCGGATCGAATAGAAGACGGTGACCTTCTCCTGCCGGGAGTGCACGATTCCCGCCTGCCGCAGCACGGCGAGGTGCTTCGAAAGGGCGGATTGCTCCACGTCCAGGTCCGAGACCATGGTGCCCACGGAGGCCTCGGTCCTGCGCAGGTACTCGATGATCTCCAGACGGACGGGATGGGCCAGCGCCTTGAGGAAGTCGGCCTTGATCTGGAACACGAGCCTGTCGGTCACGGTCTTCGGCGGCATGAGTCCATCATACGCGATACGCCGGAACGCTTCAACCTAAGAAAGAGCGAACGACTGAATGTATGATAATATATTCATATAGTAGTATCAACATATTTGGGGGAGATTCGAATGAGGAGACGCGCCTTCAAGTCGCTGGCCGCGGCCGCCGCGGTCGCCGCGCTGGTCCTGGCCGCCGTCGCGATGCGCGGCCGCGCGTCGGACCTCGCTCCGGCGCTGGAGCGCCCGGACGTGCTGGCGGCGTCGGGCATCTGCCTGCTGGTCTGGCTGGCGGGCGGGGCCGAAGGCGACGTCCGGCCCCCGGCGTCAGTCTGGAAGGCCGAGACTCAGTAAGGCGCGCGCGCGCCGGTAGCGCGGGTCGTCGGCGCGGATGAGGTCGGGATCTATCCCGAGGCGGCGGCACGAGGCGAGCGCGAAACGCTGGCCCCAGAGCGTCTGGGCCAGCCAATCCCCGCCGGCGGCTTCGACGAACGGGACGCGGATCGCGCGCAGGTAGGCGCGCGCGGCCGCCCAGCGCTTTTCCTCCGGCGCGGAAAAGCCCACGACCAGCGAGCCGACGCCCGTCGAGATATGCGGCCCGTGCAGGAACTCCTCCAGGCCGAACGCGCGCGCGCGCAGATACGCGGTCTCCTGGAGCTTGAGCGCCGCCTCGCGGGCGACCCACTCGCGCGGACCGTCGCCGACGAACACGACGTCGTCGTCGTGGCGCACGGCGGGAAACGCCGGACCCCACTCCAGGCTCTCGTCGACGCGCGCGAACGGCCGCAGCAGCGCGGGCGCGCCGGCCCAGCGCAGGAGCCACGCCATGGTCGTGGTGAACGACTGGGTGAAGGCGGCGGCGTCCTCGAGCGGGCCGGTCTGGAGGCGGCGCGCGCCCTTCCACGCGCTGCCGGCGGCCGTCACCAGCACGGTCCGGGCGCCGGCGCGGCGGGCCAGGCGCTCGGCCTCGACGGTGTAGGACCTGCCGCCGCGGTGCGACAGGAAGACGCCCAGGTCGCCGCGCTTGAGGCGGTAGGGCCGCGACACGAAGTCGTGCGCGTGGACGGCGCGGACGTCGAACCCCTCGCGGCTCCACAGCCAGGCCGCCAGCTCCGCGGCGTGGCGGTTGCTGCCCACGCCCACGAGGAAAATCCTGCGCCCTTTCGGCGGCGCCAGCCACGCCGGCGCGGGCGCCGACAGCGCGGCGCGAAGCAGCGCGGGCTGGGCCAGGATCCCCGCTTCGAAGCGCGACGGGCTCATCGCGCCCGCGGCGCGAACCCGCGCGCCATCACGAACTCGTAGGGGATTTCGACGAAGGCTCCCGCCTTGCGCTTGGCGGCGCGGCGCAGGACGTCGCCCTGCACCTTCGCGCGCGCGACGGGGTCCAATTGGTCGAGCAGGGCGCGCGTGCGGCCGGAGCCCTCGAGCAGCGCGGTCCAGTAGTCCTCGGCGGATTTGAAGCGGAACGCGCCGGACAGGCGCTTGGTGACGATCTCCTGGAGCCCGGCGCGGGAGAACGCTTCCTCCAGGATGCCGTCGGGGCCGAAGGCGAACACGGTCGGCTCGCCCTTGGGCGCGCGCAGGCGCGGCGCGCGCGAGACGATGGCGTCCATGACCAGCGCGGTGAACAGCATCGCGGAACGCCGTCCCTGCACCAGGCAGGCGACGGGCGCGCCGGGCTTGGCCGCGCGGCGCATCTCGGCCAGCGCGTCGTCGGGCCGGGCGAACAGCATCAGTCCGAGCTGGCAGAGCACGGCGTCGAACGACGCGGAAGGCAGATCCATCTTCTGCGCGTCCAAGACGCGCCATTCGAGGGGCGCGGCCCGCTTCTCGGCCGGCCGCGCGGCGGCCAGCTCGATCATGCCCGGCGCGAAGTCCGCGGCCAGCACGGCTCCGCTTTCTCCCGCGCGGCGCGCGGCGGCGCGGGCGGCCAGGCCGGGGCCGGTCGCCGCGTCCAGGACGCGCCAGCCCTTGCGCACGCCCGCGAAGGCGACGAACTCTTCGGTGACCGGGCCGAACAGCGCCGAGGACAGCTTGTCGTAGCCGGGCGCGGAGGCGTTCCAGGTCGCGCGCGAGCGGGCATGGAAGGCTTCGGGGTCGAACTCGCTCATCCCTTCCATTATACCCTTTCGCGAGGTGGGTCCTCCGGCCTGGAGCGTGGGCCAGACGGCCCTGGCCGCGCTTCGGTTCCGGCGGCTATCATATGGGCATCCATGATGAAGAGCCTCCTAGTCGTCGTTCTTATTTCCGCCGCGTTCGCAGCCGCGCGGGCGCAAAATGTTCTACCGAATGCCGCGGCGATCATAAAAGATATTGCGGCCGCGCGTGCGAACGCGAGCGCGCCCATCGACCGCGAGACGGTAGATCGAATCCTTGACATGCTGATGAGCAAGGGCGAATCGATGTACGTCGATGGGGGGCAACCTGCGCTGGGTCTCAAGGGCGAATGCGAGGCCGGGCACCTGATGGTCGAGGCTTTGCTGATTCCTCCCGTGGTTCCCAGTGCTGCTTCCGGGATCATCCACCCGGTCGACCGTCGCAGGTTCAGCCAGATCGTCGCCTCGTTGCGAACGCAATCCGATGCGGGCGAAGGCTTCACGCGCATTGACGATTGGGTGT
>CAIQSZ010000005.1 GCA_903874575.1 uncultured Elusimicrobia bacterium | reverse complement strand
ACCGGAACTGACCCGCAAACAGTTCGAGTCAGCTCTAGGAATCGACTGCCGCGACAAGGTCTTCCGCCTCATCCCGGAAAAGGAGGACCCGGAATTTCTCACGCAGGTGCTGAAGGACCTCCGCGTCGAAGACGTGGGCTTGATCTCCTCCGGCGGCATCCCCTGCTTCATCGATCCCGGCTCCTGGCTCGTCGCCCGCCTGCGCGCCGAGGGCAAGTCGATCTCGGCCCTGGCCGGAGCCTCGATCCTATCGACGATGCTGTCGCTGAGCGGGATAGATTGGGCGGTGGCCAACAATCGCGGTACTTTCGCCCTCTATGTCGGCGCCGGCGACGCCGTCTTCCGCGAGGCCGTGAGCCGCGGGGACGAGCCGGTCTTCGTCTTCGTCGGCCTCGATCGACTGAAGGAAGCCCTGACGGAAATGAGCCCGCTGATCGGCAAGCGGCTCGTCAGCGCCTTCTTCGACCTGACCAAGGGCGCCTGCGGAAAATATCCGTACGCGGACCGGGTGCTGACCATGGACTGCCGCGCCTGGCTCGCCGAGATCGAGCGTCTACCCTGGAAACAAATCTCAGACGTGGCGCTCATGCTGCATCCACGGGAGACTTCTTTATGAAAGGGAAGGTCGCGCTGGTGACCGGGGCGGGGCGCGGCATCGGCCGCGCGGCCGCGCTGGCCTTCGCCGAGGCGGGCGCGGCGCTGGTGCTGTGCGCGCGCTCGGCCGAGGTCGAGGAGACCGCCCGCGCCGCCGAGGCCCTGGGCGCGAAGACCTTGGTGCGTCGGCTCAACGTGGCCGACGAGGCGGCGGTGGAGGCGCTCGTCGCCGAAGCCGTGAGACGCTTCGGCGGCGTCGACGTGCTGGTCAACAACGCCGCCGTCCTGGGGCCGCGCGGCCCCCTGCTCGACCTTGCGGCGGCCGATTGGCGCTCGGTCATGGAAACGAACGCCTTCGGCGCGTTCGTGGCGCTCAAGGCCTGCGCCCGGGCGATGAAGGCCCGGCGCGGCGGCAGCATCGTCAACGTGACCTCCGGCGCGGGCCGCCGCGGCGCCGCCGGGACCGGCGCGTACGCCGCGAGCAAGTTCGCCCTCGAAGGCCTCACGCAAGTCGCCGCCGCGGAGTTGCAGGAGCACGGCATTCGCGTGAACGCGCTCAATCCCCGGCCCACGCGCACCGCGATGCGCGCCGCGTACGCCCCCGAAGAGGACCCGGCCGAATTGAAGACGCCTCAGGACATGGCCTGGGCCTTTTGGGAACTGGCGTCGCCCTCCGGCGAGACCGGTAAGTCCTACGACGTGGACATGGCGACGCGGCGCCTCGTCGCGGCGAAATGATATAACGGCCTGCCGATGGTGCCCGAACCCGACGCATACCGACGACGGCTCTACCGGGACTACGCCGCGTCCGTGGACCCGCTCCTGCGCGGCACGGGCGCACCCGACCTTCGCGCCCACGACGAAGTCTTCGCGCGCGACTACGCGCCTTTCCTCCCGGTCGACCGCGGCGCGCGCGTGTTGGACGCCGGTTGCGGCGGCGGTGCGTTCCTGTCGTTTCTACGCGGGCGCGGCTACGTCAACGTTTTCGGAGTCGACCGAAGCCCCGGGTCGGTGCGCGCCGCGCGCGCGGCCGGTCTGACGGAAGTGACGGAAGGCGACGCGGCGGCGCACATGACGTCCCATCCCGGCGCGTTCGACGCGGTCGTCGCCGTCGACGTCCTGGAGCACTTGCGCAAGGACGAGGTCCTGGCGTTCTTGGACGCGGCTTTCGTCGCGCTCAAACCCGGAGGCGTGTTCCTGGCGCAGACCGTCAACGCGGAAAGCCCGTTCTTCGGACGCATGCTCCATATCGACTTCACGCATGAGACGGCGTTCACGCGCCACAGCCTGCGCCAAATCCTGGGAGCGACGGGCTTCGTCGACGCGGACTTCCGAGAGATCGCGCCCGTCGGCGCGGGCGCGCGGGCGAGCCTGCGCCGCGCGCTTTGGAGGCTGCTCCGCTTGAAGTGGAGCGCGTGCCTCCACGTGGAGACGGGCTCCGGCCTTCTGAACAACGACCACGTCTTCGGCCAGATTTTCCTGGCGAAGGCGCGCAAGCCGGCGTAGCGCCGCTCAGGCGCCGCCGCGGTACAGCGTCTCGATCCGGTCGACGACGCGCGCCAGCGCATAATGCTCTTCGACGCGAGCGCGCGCCGCGGCCCCCAGGCGCGCGGCCAAGCCCTTCTCGGTCGCCAGCCGGCGCGCCGCGCGCTTGAGGCCTTCCTCGTCGTCGCGCCCGAAGAGCAGGCCGGTGACGCCGTCCTCGACCGTCTCGGCGGTGCCGCCGACGCGGGAGGCCAGCGGGGCCAGGCCGGACGACATCGCTTCCAGAAGCGCGTTCGACAGCCCTTCGGAAGTCGAGGGCAGGAAGAACGCGTCGGCCGCCGCGTACGCGCCCTCCAGGTCGTCGCGGGAAGCCATGAGCCGGATGCGCCCGAAGGACGCGTCGGCCGCGGCCTGAAGCGCCGCGCGCTCGGGGCCGTCGCCGACGAGCACGGCGATGGAGTTTTCGCCCGACGCGCCCAGCCAGGAGCGTAGGAACCACGGCAGGCGTTTCTCGGGAGAGAAGCGGCCGGTGTAGAGAAACACGACCGCGTCCTGTTCCCAACCGAACGTCTCCCTCAGGGCGCGGCGGCGGCCCTCCCCGACGGGACGGTAGCGCGCGTCGTCGACGCCGTTGGGCAGAACCTCGATGTCCGCGGACCCGAGAAACTCCCGCCCCTCCTCGGCCAGATCGGGAACGACCGCGAGAAACCGAGGCCTGAGAGCGCCTAGGGCGCGCAGTTTCGCGCGCCCGAGCGCCGTGCGCGAGGAAATCGCCAACTCCCCGATGCCGCGCCCGCCGCCCAGTTTCACGAGCGCGGGCCGGCCCAGCAGGCGGCCGGCCAACGCCGCCGTCAGCGCCGGCGAACCCGCCAGGTGAGCGTGCACGGCATCCCACTCGATCCAATGGCCCAGAAGCCACGCGAACGCGCCCAGGAGAAAGAACGAGGCATCGAACGCGCCGCGGCCCCAAACCGGCAAGCGACGAATGTCCACGCCGCGATAAGTCTCCCTTGAGGCTAAGCCGCCGACGCGGCGCGTGAGCACCGTCACGCGATGTCCGCGCGCGGCCAGCGCCGCGGAGAGTTCCAGCGCCTGGCGCTCGGCGCCGCCGACCGCAGGCCAGAAGCCCGCGCTGACCATCACGACCGACAAGGGCCTCATCTCTTCCTGCGGCCCAAGACGCCGGGCTTGGGCACCAGGCCGTGAGGCAGGATCGAGATCGTCGTAAATCCCGCGTCCCAGAACCACTGCCGGAGCTCTTCCTTCGTGTGATGCCATTGATACGGCGGCGAAACCCAATCGAAATTTTCGATCAGACGCGCCTGGAAGTCGGGGTCGACGGAAAAAGTCAGGTACTTCACGCCGGGAACGGCGCCGAGCGCCGTGAGCGGATAGCACAGCGCATAGGCCATCGGCACGGGCAGACGCGTCGTGAACATCCGCGTGACGTCGCTGAAAAAGTGACGGATCAGGACGAGCCACCACGCGAGACGGCGATGATCGGAGATCCACTCGCGCCCCGGGCGGAGAGGATTCGTCGCGAAATCGGCGAAGCGTCCGGCCTTGCCGTACAGCCACACGGAGAGCTTGCCGCCCGGCTTGACCAGCGCGGCGACGGCTTCGAAGGCGGCGCGCGTGTCGGAGGTGTGGTGGAGCACGCCCTGGCTGTAGGCCAGGTCGAAGACTTTTTTCTTGAACGGGGGCCTCAGCAGGTCGCATTCGACCGGATGGAGCTTGGGGTCGTCCTTGGCCCGCTCGGCCACGCGGATCAGGCTGTCCGACATGTCCGCGGCGACGACCTCCGCGCCGAACGAGCGCGCGACCGCGCTGTAGCGGCCCATGCCGCATCCGGCGTCCAGGACGAGCTTGCCGTCGAAATCCGAGCGCTCCAGCATGGTCTCCTCGAGGAAGGTCGGCTCGTCGACGGGACGCGAACCCGGATAGCGCAGCCATTCCCAGCCGAAACTCTCCCGCGTCTTCGCGGCGTCGGCGGGAACGTTCTCCGGCGGACGCAGGCGCGGGATGCCCGCGCGGATCGGATAGCTTCGAGGGCACGCGGTACAGGCCAATTCGCCCGATTCCACGTCGTCGGCCAGGCGCGGATGCATCTCGAGCGCGGCGAATTTGAGGCCCGCGCCGCAGCATGGGCAGGCGAGCACGGAAAGCAGTTGAAGCCTCATCGCTTCTCGACCTCGCCGCGCAGATCGGCCAAGGACAGCCCGACGCGGTACAACAAAACTAAGCCCGTCACCGTCACGATCAGATACATGACCATGTGGCAGACCAGCGCGAAAGCGAGCGCCTGGTCGGCCTGCGCGCCGAACCGGGCCAAAATGTCGCCGACGACGGCCTCAAAGGTGCCCAGACCTCCGGGCGCGGTCGGAATGGCGGAGCCGGCGCCGGCCCAAGACAAAGTCAGCACCGCGCGCGGGAAATCCATCAAGTCGCCCAGGCCCAACGCGCGCGCACCCGCCCAATACAGCCCCGCGTCGACGGTCCATAACAGGAGGCTTAAGCCCGCGGCCTGGACCGCCGCCGGAGGCCGGCGCAGGACGGCGGCGCCCAGCGCGAGTTGTTCGACAAAGGAATGAGCCTTGGGCATGGGCCGCAGCATCCGTTCGATGGCGCCGCCTTCGGCGACCGAGGTCTCCGCCCACGCGAATACGGCCAGAGCGCCCAGGGCCCCGGCGAGAACGAATTCCGCCCCCAAACGCACCCCCGGCGGCACGAAACCCGGGGCCGCGGCCGAAGCGACGATGAAAATGGCCAGCAGAGCCGACACGTCGAGCGCGCGCTCGACCACGACGCTTGAAAGCGCGGCGAACACGGGCATCTCCAGGCGGCGCGCCGCGAGGACGCCGCGAGCGAGTTCCCCAAGGCGCATGAACAGCACGTTGTTGACGCCCAAGCCGATGACTTCCAGCCGCGCCAGTTCGAGGAGGGGAGCGTCCGGGCGCGCGCGAGACAACAGCACGCGCCAGCGCGCGGCGCGGATCAAAATATCGACATAGACGATAATGGCCATCGGCGCCAGCCAGACCCAGTGCGCGCCCGCCAGGGCCTGAATGAACGCCGTGAAATGAACCTCACGCAGGGCCAGCCATAAGAAGAATCCCGTGCAGGCCAGTCCCAGGCTGATCGACAAAGTCTTCTTGTTCAGAACGCCTCCCCGACGCGGCGCGCCAGCGTCGCCAGCCATGAGGCCCAGGCGGCCGCGGTCAGCATGGCCAGCCACGACCAGCCCGTGGGGCGGAACTCAAGAGTCAAATCGAGCGTCGCACCGTCCGGCCGCCGAGCCGGCAAGGGCACCGCCTGGAATGTCCCGTCCCAAGGCAAAATCGCCGCCGCGGCGCGGCCCAGCCTCGCGCGCCAACCCGGATAGGCGGGCGCAAGCAAAGCCAGGCCCGCGGCGGCGCGCGGGACTCCTCCGGTGACGCGCCAACGCGACGGACGCTCGATCCAAAGGCAGGGATCGGGCGTTACGCGGCGTCCTCCGGCGTCGACGAACGCGGCCAGCGGCCAGCCCTCGCCCTGCTCCAGGCCGAGCGGGGACAACCGCGCGCGCACGCCCGCGCGACGGGCGGACCGAGAGCGCCAGTCGGAGACGAATGCGCGGCTGGCGTCGGCCGCGGGCGCGCCCTCGGCCGAGGCCGCCCACGCGGGCACGCCCCTCGGATAGAACGCCTCATAACCGTTGACGTTCATCATGCGGTAGAACACCGTCTTATTCGGATTGGCCAGCGCGGGATCGGTGAGCACGCGCTGGGCGCGTCCGGCCAGAAGCTCTGAAACCTCGACGTTCGCCTTCAAATAGGGCGCCGGATCTTGAGGGCGAAGAAAACGGGCATCCCATGCGGCCAACGGCAGCAACGCCGCCAGCGCGGCGGCCGGTTTTCCGCCCCTGGGCCACCGCCGCCCGCGCAGGACCGACAGGCCCGCGCCTGCGGCCAGGATTGCGGCCCATACCGTCAGAAGCAGCCACCGCGACGGCGTGCGCAGGTAGGAAAATATTGAAAAACCCAGCAGACCCCTGGAGAGCGGCCCCCGCGGCCCAAACGCGAGCAGGACGCCCGCCGCGGCCAGAGCCGCCACCGCGGCCCAACGCCGCGAACGAGCCAGACCGAACGCCGCCAGTCCCAGCGCGAGCGGTCCCACCCAGCCGCCGCAAGTCTCGTAGAACACGGACGTGACGCCGGTCCAGTCTCCGCCCATGGGCGTGCCGAAGACTCCCGGGTAGAGCCACGTCCACGACGCCCTCGTCGGCAAGGCGTAGACGCCGCTCACCGCGCCGGACCAATCGGAGCGGACCGAACGCCCGAGATACTGGGCGGTGAGAACCCACTGAACCGCGGT
>CAIQSZ010000004.1 GCA_903874575.1 uncultured Elusimicrobia bacterium | reverse complement strand
GAAATGCTGACCGGCGGCCTCCCGTTCCAGGGTCCGGACGAGGCCTGCGACAAGCTGGAGAGACGCTTCGTGAAGCCTTCCCTGCTGGTCCTGGAACTGCCGCCGGCCATCGACGCGGTTTTGGCCAAGGCGCTGTCTCCTCAGGTGGAGGATCGCTACCACTCCTGCCTCCAGTTCTACAGGGCCGCCGCCGCCGCGCTGAGGGGCCGCGTGACGTCCGTGCCTTCCTGAACGGTAAAAAGACGGTAAGGATAGGGGCTTCCCTTGACAGGCTCGCGGGGCGAGGGCTAAACTCCGACGAGGATTATGACCGTCCAATTGAGACCGGCATCGCCGCGGACGACGTCCGTGGGCTCCGCCGAAGACCCTTATAAGAAATACTGGCTGGCCATCCTGATCGGATTCGTTCTGACCGGGGCGTGGCTGTGCCTGCCCATCATGGAGACCTCGGTGGGGTCCGCCCATGTCGATACCAGCAAGCCCGCCGTCGACCCCAACGCGGCCGGGAGCCTGGACGCGGTGGATAATCCCAGCGGCGCCCAAGGCTTCGCCCTGTCGCTGGACGGCACGCGTCGCAAGAGCAAGAGCGACGAGCCCATCGAGTCCATGCTCTACCAGGCGCCGCCCGAGGTGGCCTCGG
This sequence comes from uncultured Elusimicrobia bacterium, assembly GCA_903874575.1. Classification (GTDB taxonomy): domain Bacteria; phylum Elusimicrobiota; class Elusimicrobia; order UBA1565; family UBA9628; genus GWA2-66-18. Next base: position 17,272 of record CAIQSZ010000004.1, on the reverse strand, counting down.
CCGCCGCCGCGTCGGGCGCGCCCTTGGGCGCGGCCGCCGGCTCCCCGTCCAGCCTGGCCCAACAGCTGAAGGACCTGGGCGACAAGAAGGCCGCCTCCGGGGGCTGGGGCGAGAAGGCCCAGCGCGGATTCTCCGCGCCTCGCCTGGGAAGCTCCTTGTCGGGAACCGGCGGGACCAGCGGGGGCGCGGGCGCGTCGGCCTCCTCGGGCGTGAGCGCGTTCGGTTCCAGCAACGCGCAGATCGGCTACGGCGCCACGCGCGGCCTGCGGGACGACGGCGCTTCCGACAGGCCCGTCGGCGGCGTCGCCGCCCTGCGCAGGATCGCGTCGCAGACCCAGCAGGCGGCGGCCAACCGCAGCGGGGACGGCGCGGTCGCCGGCAACAGCCGCGTCTTCGACGGCTCGAAGGCCAGGGAGATCGGCGCGCCGACGGGCGCCGATCTTGCCGGTGGCTACGCGGCCTTGGACAGCGCGCCCGCCAATCTCAAGCTCAACGACACGAAGCTGGACAAGAAAGAAATAAAGGAACCGACCGCCGTCGACGTTCCCAAGGCCGCTTCCAGCGGCGACGACACCGCCAAGCAGCTGGCGATCACGGCCGCCAGCATCGTTATCGGGGGCCTCATCGGCGGCACCGCCGGCACCATGGTCATGACGATGGCTCAGACCATGATCCAGCAGCAGCAGTCGCAGGCGGCCGCGGAAAAGTCGAAGGCGAATTTGGCGGCGTCGAACGGCAAGATCAACGCGACGACATCACAGTAAGACTTTCGGAGGCTTTATGGCGCAGATGCCCGACATCCAGCCGGAGATCAACAAGGAGCCCGAGCGCGAGAAGAAACGCGGCGGCTTCTTCGCTCGTTTTTTCGGCGGCGGCAGCGGCGGAACCGTCGGCGCGGGCTCCTTCGGCGGCATCGGAGCGGGAGGAGCGGGCGGCGGCTTGCTGGCCACGAAGGCCGGCCTAATCGCCCTGATCCTGGCGGGCACCACCGTGGCCGGAGGCATCGGCCTGGTCGGCTACCGCCTCTTCGGTCCCGGACAGGACCAAAGCAACGGCGAGGGCCTCCAGCTGTTCGCGTCGAAGCCGAAGGGCGGTTCGTCCGACGCCTCCGCCTCGAGCGCCGCGCCCAAGGACGGAAACTCGGCGTCGCTGGATTATCTTGCCAAAGCCAACACCGCGCCGAAGGAGCCCGAGGCGAAGCCCGAGGAGGCTCCCAAGGACAAGGCCGCGGCCGACGCCGCGCTGGACGCGAAAGCCGCCGCCGCGGGCGGCGCTCACGGCGCGATCAACGCCGCCGGCGCCGCCGGCGACGGCGTCAACAGGAACATGCTCAAGACCGGGAGCAACTTCGGCAGCCTTTCCAAAAATTTCGGCGGCGGCGGCTCCGCCGTCACCAGCGCCGTCCCCAGCGCGGCCGGCGCGGGCTCGTCCGACGCTAACGCCGCGAAGGGCAGCTTGAGCGCCATGAAGAAAGGGACCAGCGTCCCCGGCGGAGCCTCGCGCGCCGTCGCTTCGCGCCGGGGCTCCAACAGCGGCATGCGCCAGGCCCTCGGCGTTCTCGGCGATAACCGCGGCGCCGCCACCAGCTACGGCGCCGGCCGCACCTACGACGGCACCGCCGCGCAGAACACCGGCAACATCGGCCCGACGGGCGGCGCCATCGGCGCGAGCGGCACGGGCGCCGGCACCAGCGGGACGCAGGCGACGTCCAGCCCGAACACCGCGACCCAAGCCAAGGAGTTCAAGGCCCCGCCCACGCCGACCTCGACGGACTCGGCGCCCTGGCAGAAGGCGATCGACACCGCGCGGACCTTGATCGGCATCGCCGCCGCGCTATTGCTGGTGGGGAAGCTTTTGGCGAAGACTCAATACGGTAGAACCTACGCCATGATCATCGCGGCGCTCGTGGGCGCTTTGGGCGCCATGGTGATCGCGCTCGGCGCCCAGGTCGCGGGCGGCCAGTATGGGCAGAAGGCCCAAGGCGCGATTCTGGCGGCCGCGGGCGCGGGATTGGTCATCGCGGCGGCGGCAACCGTTTTCGGCGGCTCATCGAATTCAAACTCCAGCGGGCTTAACATGTCCGGCGCGGATTCCTCGGGCGCGTCGGGCGCGTCGGGCGCCAGCAGTGCCTCAGATTTCACCGCCGGGGTCAACACCTGGGTTCTGATCGGCGGGGGCTTGGCGGTGGCTAGATTGGCCGGTTCGATGATGATGCCTCTCCAGAAATATCCGTCCTCGCAGTTCGAGAACGGCAATCCTCCGGACACTCATTTCTTCGGTGGATAGGTAAAAAGTCGGTAATTGGGGCCCGTTTTCTTGACAATAAAACGGGCGGGGGCTACACTGCCTCTGACGGGAAAAGACGTTTATCCCGCGATTTTTCCAGCATACGTCGGAGTGGAGCCAGCCAATGGACACGCAGAATCAGGCCACGATGGAGATTCCGAACTTCAAGCTGGCCAAGGTCGGCAAGGACCGCGAGCGCAGGCGCGGCGCCGCCGGCTGGCTGAACGGCGGGCGCGGGGCCGGCTCCGCCTTCGGCGGCGCGACCGGAGGCTTCGGCGCCGGGGGCCTCCTGGGGGCGGAGGGCGGCCTCTTCGGCTTGAGCGCGGGCCTGACGAAGGCGCTTCTCATTCTTCTCAGTTCGGCGGCCATCTGCGCCGGCGCATGGCAGTACGGCAAGATGATGTCGGCCAAATACAACGCGGACCAGGCGGGTTCCGGCAAGAAAGTCTTCGCCGACAAGAGCGCTTCCGGGAAATACGACGACTTGTCAGGCGTCATCAAAGAAGGAAATTCGATCCCGAATTCGTTGGGCTACGTTTCCGGCAGCATGGATGGCTTGACTCCCGAGGAGCGCGCGAAGAAGGCGGCCGAAGCCGAAGCCGCGCGTAAGGCCGCCGAGGAGGTTCAGAAGAAGGCGGATGAAGAAGCCGCGAAGCAGGCGGCGGCGACTCCGCCCAGCTCTCCCGTCGACGTCAACGCGCTGGCCCAGGCCGCGAACGCGAAGGCGGGACTGGGCTCGGGCAAGTTCGGACAGTTCGCTTCCGGTTTCGGCGGCGGCGGCGGGGGTCTGTCCGGCGGGTCCGGCCTGTCGGGGGGCATCGGCCGCAACTTTGGCGGGGCCTCCGATATGGGCTCGAAGGCCAAGTCCGGAGCCATGTCTGCTTTCCGCACCCCCGCGCGGGCCAGCTCTGTCAGCGCCTCGCGCGCGCCCGTGCCGAAGTCCAACGCGAAGGGTTTCGCCAAGCGCCAACTCGCCAACGCGATCACGCAGTCCAGCCAGGCCACGGCCGCGGGCCAGGGCGAGACGGCGGCGACGAGCGCGGCCGCTCCGTTCGATAATAATCCCGGCGCGGGCAACGCCATCTCCGGGCCCGGCGTCGGCAACACCGCGGGCGGAACCCCGGGTACCGGGTCCACTCCGAACACGACCAACCCCAGCGGCTCGTCCACGAGCAACGGCAGCGGCAGCAGCGGCGCGTCCTGCCAGAGCGGCTACGCGGTGGACGCCAACGGCAACTGCCAGCAGGTCGCCACCAGCGGGTCCAAGAATTCCGCGTCGTATCAAGGTCTCATCGACACGGCCAAGATTCTGATGGCGGTGGTGGCTGTTTTGGCTCTGATCGCCATTATTTTGGACAAGTTGGGTTACCTTGCCGCTGTAGCGGCCTACATCAAATACGTGATTATGGCTATTGGCGCCGTAATCATGGGGCTTGGCGTCGCGATTCTCGCGCAATCCGGCGACATGATGATCGGCGGCATCGTGACCGCCGTCGGCGTCTTTACGATAGGCTCTGCGTTCCTTAGCACTCACTATCTGAGTAATACATCAGTTGTCAGCGACCAGGCGGCCGGCGTTCTGATCTCCAACGCGCTTGGATCTTTGGCGACGTCGGCGGCGAGCAAGTCGCAATTGAGTTAATCGAGGGATAGGAATATGGCGGACGAGAACGACGATGTTCTGAAGGCCAACGAGGGCGCTCCCGCGGTCGATATCCCCGACCTTAAGAGCCTCAAGAAGAAGGAAAAGGAGCGCAAGAGGGCCGGCGCGGCTTGGAGCGGCGCGCGCGGCGCGGCGAGCGATTTCACGGGCGCTACGGGCGGGACCGTCTCTCGCGCGGCGGCCAGCGCCGCCGGCTCGGCCGCGGAAGGAGCCGGGCTCGCGGCGGAAGGGGCCGGAGCCGCGGCGGAAGGATTTCTCGCCGGCGCGGAAGCGTTGGAGGGCGGCGGCATGTTCGGCGCGCTCTCGCGCTTTTTCGCGGGACTGACCTCCACTTTGCTGGGCAAGCTGGCGGTGGCGGCGGCGGCGCTCTTGATGGTCGCGGGCGTGGGTTTTCTGGGCTTCGCGCTGCATAAGGGCGGCGACGCCGGCTTGGGCGCTCCCGACTTGGGCGCGATTTCGGATTCGATGCGCGTGCGCGCGGGCGGCCGCGACCGCATGGGCGTGGCCGGCAACGGCGAGATCCGTTTCGATCCGCTGAACCCGAGCGCCCCGAAGCCGGAGCCGAAGGTCGAGGAGGCGAAGCCTCAGGCGGATCCGGACGCCGAGCCTAAAGACCGCGCGGCCGCCGAAGCGGTCAAGGGAAGCTTGGCGGGGCAGGACAAACTGGCGCACAATCTCAGCGGCGCCAAGCTGTCCGGCGCCTTGGGCGGGCAGTTCGGCGGCCAGAATATTTTTGCCGGCTCCAATGGCGAGGCCCCGCGTTTCAACTCCGGGATGTCGAATATCACTCTTCCCAGAACCGGAGGGCAGAAGGGGCAGCTTGGCGCCATGCAGAGCCGGATCGCCAGGGCGCCCTTCGCCAATCGTTCCGTCGCCAATGCGAAGAGCAACCGCGCGATCGGCCAGGCCAAGTGGGCCAAAGGGATGTCCATGCTGGGCGCTCAGGCCGGCACCGCCGAAGCCGCCGCCGACAGTGCCCAGGGCGCTTTCGATCAGTCTCAGGCGAGCGGAGGAACGTCGAATACCGCCGGCACGGGGACGGGCACCGGAACAGGCGGCGGAACCGGGACCGGCGCTGGGACGGGCACTGGGACGGGCGCCGGCTCGGGCACCGGGGCTCCGGACACCTCCCTGCCCGCCGCTCCGAGCATTCCCACGGGCACGGCGGTGGATTCCGGCCTGCAGAACGCGCTCGACTCCATCGGACAGATGGCGGACGCCGCGGGCAAGTTGTTGAAGAAAGGCAAGATGATGATCGCGGCCGGCCTGGTGCTCATCGCGTTGGGTATGGCCGCGATGAAAATTCCGGTGTATGGCACGATCATCGGCGCCATCCTGATCGGGCTGGGGGCCATGCTCCTCGGCATGGGCTACATGATGATGCAGATGGCCGACAAGATGGCCCAGATGGCGAAATCCGCGGGCTCGCAGTTAGCTTCTCAGATCGGGAACGTGCAGCAGGGCCAGGTCATCAATTACTGCACGGACCAAGCCTTGGCGGGCACGTCGACGCAGAACTGCAATCCGCCGGCCAGCATCACCAACGTCGACGCGCAGACGACGCAGACGCAATCGGATGTCCAACGGGTGCAGGCCATCCCCACGGACACTCCGACGGTCCAGTAAATGGGAAGGACGGTTTATTCGCGATTGACAACGAGGGGGTCGTCCGTTACACTGAGCGGGTCGCCGCGAGACAAAAATGAAGTCTAATTTTCTCAGCAGGAACAAGAAGAAAAGCCTTTTGGCCGCGCTATTGCTGTTCCTGCGCGAGCGCAAGGTCCTGACGCTTCTTGTGTTCCTCGTTTTCATCGCCTCCTCGGTGTTCCTGAGCCCCTCTTACTGGATCACCGGTCTGCCTGGAGGGACGCGGCTGGCGGCGGGCGTCGCTTGGATCGCGGGGAAGATGGGCGTGGATGTTTCTCAGTGGGGTCTGGGCGGAGGAAGGCACTCCTTCCACGATTTGACGGCGGCGTTCGCCTCGGCTAAGGCGAACTCCGGCAAGGGAGCCATCGGCTGGGGGGCGTTCTTCGGTCTTGGTCGTTCGCCGGTCGCGGCCGAAGGCGGACAGGATTCCCTGGGTTTCGTGAAAGGCAGCAAGTCCGACCTGGAATCGCGCCGCGCTTCGAGCAAGGCGGCTTCCGGCGCGGGCGCGGGCGCCGCGGACTCGGGCGTCGCGGGCGCGGTCAGCCCCGAGGAAGCGAAGGCGGACAAGAACGCCAACGTGGTCGCCCTCGGTCCCAACGACGTGGGCGGCGAGCGAGAGGGTTGGGTCAGGAACGCGTTCGCGGGCGGCTTCGTCGGCGGCCTGCTGGGCGGCGCGGTCGCAGGCGCGGCGGGCGGCGGCGAGGCGGCGCTTTCAGGCGGGCCGTTCGCCTCGAAAGGCTTCTTCGCGGGCAAGGGCGGCGCCGCGGCGGATCCCAACGGCCTGGCCAAGAACGGCCTCAGCACCCTGACCCCTATCGCCGTTCCAAAGAGCAGGATACAAGGCGCGGCCAATGGCAAGCTGTCTTCCTATCGTTCCAACGCGTTGCAGACAAGGGCCATGCAGGGGGCGGCGGCGGCGTCTTCGATCGGCGACAACCGGGCCTTCACCCAGTTGGCGGAGGGGCGCGGACGCGCGGCGCTGGCGACCACGCCCAACTGCACCCCTCCCGGCTGTCCCGGAGAGTTCGCCACCACTAATACGGGCGCCGTGTACGACGGCAACCGTGTCGGTGGCGCCGGTACCGGCTTGATCATCGCTCCGACCGTGGACGGCGTGCAGACGCCGAACATTCCGGACGCCGGCATCGCGCAGGGCTACGAGAACCAGGCCAACCAGATGGACGCCGACGCCAAGAAGTGCCAGGCATTGGACGCCCAATACGGCCCGACCGAGCTATCTCTCAACCAGCAGATGAGCAGTCTTTCCGAACAGTTCAAGTCCGCCGGCTGCGGCAGCGGCGGCTGCAGCAAAAGCAAAGCCAACTACTGCAAGGGGCTGGGCGATCGGCTTAAGTCCACCTGCAACCAGTACATGAACGCGCGCTGCAGCCACACGCACGCGTGTCCGCTGACTGCGACCGCCAATTGCTCCAACGAGTGCCAGCAGGGCGGCAACGGCGGCACCGGCAACGCGACCTCCGTGCACGTCAACTCGGGCGCAAGCGGAAATTCCGACGGCAGCGGCATGACCACCGTTCCTCAGTGAGACGATAAGGAGAACCATCATGGACGCCCCAAAAATCCCGACCTTGAAGAGCTCCCAGAAGCCGCAGGTGAAGGTGCGCGGCCTGGAGACCGGCGTGACCCTTTTCGACCGCCTCAAGCAGTTCAAGAAAAAGGACCTCGCCTTCATCCTCGCGGGCTTGGCCGTCTTGTTCATGGCCCCGCTGGCGGAACACTTCATGATGGCGCCCGAGTCGGGGGACTCCACGCTCGGTCCGGGCATGGGCGGCAAGTCCGGCAGCGGCCTGTTCGGCGGTAACGGCAGCAGCCCGTACGAGACCACCGGCGGCTTGGCCCAGGGCGGTCCCGTCGGCGGCGGCTCCGACGTCATCACCCCTTTGAACGTGCGCGACCCCAGCAGCCTCGTGATGGGTCCCGGCGCCGCGCAACAGCCGCCCACGCAATCCGTGGCCCCCGCGACGCCGCCGCTCACCGCCCCCGGCACGGGCAGCGATTCCAGCCTGCGCGACGCTCTCGCGGCCTCGGCCCGCGGCGTCGGCGCCGCGGCCAAGTCGGCCAAGGCCCTCATTCCCGTTCCTAAGATCGCTTTGGCCGGCGCGGGCGGCTTGCGCGGCCTGAGCGTGGCCTCGGGCGGCTCTAGCACCAGCGCCAGCCTGGGACCGATCAGTTCGTCGAACAGCCTGGGCAAAGCCAGCACGGGCGGCGGTCTATCCACCGTCAGGGCGGTTCCCGGCTATCGCGGCACGGCGAGCGGTCGCGGCCAGACCCAGGGAGGCAACGGCATCGAGGCCCTCAAGAAAGCCGGCGACGCCGCGGGCGCGCGCATGAACCAAGGCGGCGCGGCCACGGCCCTGGACCAGGCGGCCTCTCAGGCCATTCCCAACGTCGGAAACGGCCTGGGCGGCAACGGCGCCGGCGGCGCCGCCGGGGCCGACAAGCCCTTCGGCGGCAATCAAGGCAGGGACGGCCACAGTGTCGGCGAGTCCCTCGCTTTCCTGAAGGAGAAGGCCATCCAGGACGCGAGGATCGATCTGTGGAGGAAAGAAAAGGAAGAAAATGACTGGACTCTGCAGACCGCCAAATGGCGCAACGAGGCGCTGAAGACCATCATCGCCAAGGGCGCCGAGACCGCGGCCGGCTGCTTCGGCAACCTTCTCGGCGGAAAAAATTGCTCCGACCCGGGCGGCCCTGCTTATTCGTGTACTTCTAATGGTCGGACATTCGATGCGGGCGCTGTCAAGGATGAGTGCCCCAAAGACTCCTTTAAGCAAGGGTACTTTAAGAAACCCGATGCAAAACGCGGAGGAAACGCGGTCGAGATTTATGAGTGCCCTATGTCTGCCGGTGCTCAGCCCGTCGGTACAGGTTGTGTGCCCTCGGTGAGCGGCGACGGTGGTGGTGGCAAAGAGGGCGATAAGAAGGATTCAGCCGGCGTGGGGAACACGGCGGCGGAGCAGAAGGCGCAGATGGAGACGATGACGAAGTTGAAGGAGTCCTGCGCCAACATCGACCAGAAGCTGAGTTCGGTTAAACCTTCGGACGCGACCAACGAGGGAACGAAGAAAGCCGTCGAATATTACAAGACCCTGAAAGTGGAGGCCGGCCAGATCGTGGCCGTCCGCGACGCCCTGTTCAAGGCGCCCTCGGGCGATTGCGGGGCGACGGCGCTGCCGGGCGTCGTCGGCAACGCGGCGACGAACCTCAGGCAGTCCGCTCTGACCCTCGCGGGCAAGGACGACGCCGATACCGTCTCGGCGGTTCATGACCTGAAGGAGTTGGTGGACAAGATCGACGCGAGGCAGTTGGACGGCCCCGCGAAGACGATCGTCGGGCCCGCGGCCAACGCGGCGCGCCCGGCGTGGACGGCTGCCGATAAGATCATCACCGCGGCTCGCGCCAAGTTCGGCGCGATCTCCGCCGTGTCGGACAACGCCCCGGCCGATGTTTTGGCCAGCGGCGGCGACGCGAAGGACAAGGCGGACGTGAGCGCCCTGGTGGGCTCGGTCAAGTCGGCCCGGACGGCGCTCGACACACGTCTCAAGGCGTTGGAGACGACCCGCACCAACTTGGACGTCCAGATCAAGCTGGCGGAGTCGATCGTCACGAAGGGAAGCTCGCACGATCCCAACGTTCCCTTCCTTGCTACGGTGATCACGGAGAACAAGGATTACGCGGATACGGAGGGGCGTTTCACGGGCGCCGGCGGTTCCGCGGTTCCCAAGGGGGAGGAGAAGGGCTATAACTCGGACGCGGGGGGCGTCGGAGAGGGCATCGCCGCCGTCAAGAAGGCTCTGGGCGAGGACGACAGCAAACCCGATACCGCGAAGAAGGCCGTGAAAGATTATTTGGCCGATAAAACAAATGCCGCGCTGAAGACGGCGGCGGAGACCAAACTGGGCGACGCGAGAAAGGCGTTGGACGGGATGCATGGAGCGCAGTCCGGCTGGCTGGACGCGATCCGCGCGGCGACGTTGAAGGAGGCCGCCGGCATTCCGAAGGAGTCCGAATAATCGGCGAGTAGGACTTTAGACCCAGGCGCAGATTGGGTCGGAGGAGCTAATCTATACCTAGGTACGGATCGGATTCGAAGTTTGGAGCGCATGCCATGAACCCCCTGAAGCCCGTCATGGCGGCCCTGCTGGCCGCCGCCGTCGCGACGTTTTTGTCGTTGCCGGGCGCGGCCGACGATTCGGACTGCACCGGAACGCTCAAGGTCGCCGCGACCGATCCGGTCAACGCGCTGACCTGTCTGGTCAAGACGAGCGCCGAGGCGCGCGCCGGCATCGGAGAGCGGTTGGCGCAATTCATTCAGGGTAAGATGCCGGGGCGCCAGTACTTGAGTCATGAGCTTTTGGATGACTCCGCGTCGGCCGTCGAGGCGGCCAAGGCTTGGCCCGAGGCGAACCAGGAGACGCCGGCGAAAGTCGCGGTGCTCTATTTCGTCGCCGGTCCGGGGAGCGCCGGCCTGCCGGATTGGGCCAAGGTTGCCGCGCTCAAGGGCAAGCTTAAGTCCGGGCTTTGGAGCGACCGCTTGGCCGCCGCCTTGACCAAAGAGGGATGGAGCGGCAAGAAGCAGGTCGCGAAGTCCGATGCAGCGGCCGGCACGACCCTCTTTCTCGACGCCGCCGCGGAATCGGCGCGGAAGGTCATGGACGGTACTTGGAAGAAGAAAAATCGCGGCATCGGCAAGGCCCCCGCCGTCCCGGCGGACGCCGCCTCGGGCTCCAGGTTCGGAAGGAGCGGTCTGGCCTTCGGCGAAGGGTTTTCCTCCGAGACGCTGTATCACAAGGGCGCGAAGTTCACCAAAATCCAGGGCAAGGGCGACGAAGGCTACCGCGAACTGTCGATGAAAATCTATACCGTGCGGGGCGACGACGGTTCGCTCCAGAACATGATCGGCATCGTGGACATTACGGACCCGAAAGCGCCGTATAAGCCCTATTTCATTCCCGTGACCGCCTCGGGCAAGAAAACCTTCAAATTGCGCGATGGGGGACGGTCTTACGAATTGAATATCGACGGCGACCGCGTCACTTTGGGCCGGGAAGGCGCGACGCCCGGAGAGGGCACGAGCACCATGGACGCATCTTTGAACTCCCTGTATGCGCTGCGCGCCGAGCAGGTCCGCAGCGCCGGCACGATGCGCGTTCCGGATCCCTCCGGGCCCGAGTACTACGTCCTCGGCGAAGGAAACGTGCTCCCCGGAGTGCCCGACCGCGACGCGCGCGGCTCCCTTCTGTTCTTCCCAAAGAGCGGCCTGGGCGACCCGAAGGCCGTTCCGACGGCTATGTGCGACGTCGCGATGGTCGACAAAGACGGCGTGACGGTTCCCGTCAACTGGAAACCGGAACTGGCCGGGGGGACAGACCTCAAGGGCAAGTTCCACATGGTCTTCGATGATAAGACGAAGACGTGGAAGGTCGCGGCCGGAGCCGGCGACCCGGACCCCATCAAGAAGGCGGCGGACGAAAAGGCGGCCGCCGAAAAAGCGGCCGCCGCCAAGGCCGCCAAACCCGGAGCGGCTCAGAGCGGCGCCGCGCCGGAAGCGCCGGATGATTTAGGCGTGCCCGCCGATGGCGAGCCCAATCCTCCGTGCGCAGGCGATATTACGTCTGAAAGCGCGCCGTTCAAGATTTACGAGAAAGAGATCGTTCCTGGAAAACCCAAGGCTTTGTGCGTGGAGGCGGGAGACAAACATTCTTGGCTCAATGGCCCCCTGCGCCTCGCGGGCGGGGCCCTCGTCATAAAGGAAGTATTGATAGACGGGAGCGTCTTATATCTCTATCTCGACGAAGCCGGTTTTGGAGACATTCTGGAGAAAAAGAAGAAACCTCACGTCGTGGGACAATACAGCAAGAGCGGAGGCATGGACAGCGCCCGGAGCCTTGAGATCGCCCACGACATCATGCGGACTTACTTGAAGCTCGACGATAGTATTTTCGGCCAGATAGACGCGAAAGTCGGAGAATTCGCCAAAGGCAGCGCCTTTACCATCTCGGCTAATAAAATTAAAAAGAAGATGATCGTCACTCTTAATATAGAGGGCGCGGTGAACAAGGAATGCCAGCTGTGGCCGGATGCAAGTAAGGGCTGCACGTCGGTATCGGCAGCGGCGGGAGCGCCGAACGTAAAAGGAGAGCTCTGCCCGCAGGTCCTGCCGGGTCAGGACGCCAGCGGAATGACGAAGGTTCTCTATCATGGCGGTGACGCCGTCAAGGCGGGTCCGGCGGCAGGGACGCAGAGCAACGAGGCCTGTCTTTACGTCCATACCCCGAAGGGCAAGCCCGGGTATTATGAATTGGACCTGCACTATAATTCCAGCACGTCCTATCCCAGCATCAAGAGCGCCGCGCTGTTTAGGGATATTTTCGGCCAGGATAAGCCGAGCGCATTCAGTTACGGCAGCGTGGGTCCCGACCCCCTGCGAGGAGACGTGCCGGGAGACAATCCCGCCGTTCGCGCGATTAAAGGTTCGAATCGGACTCGGGGCGGTTACGGATTTTTCTATCAGCCTCCCGGGGCCAGGGATAAGGACGTCAATTGCATCGGCGTCGTCGTCTGGTGGGGCGTCGATCCGGCTACGGCGTTAGCCGCCTGCAAGGCCGATCAGTTCTAGGATTTTCCGGCGGTCCGGATCATGCCATGATGCCGCGATTGCGCAAAGCCGTGGCTTTGATCGTCGTCGCCGCGTTAATGCACGGCGCGGTCCCTCCTGCGGTCTTGGCCAGAGCCCCGGTCGCGAATGAGGCTCGGCCTCCGTCTCCCGCCGTGGACGCTTCCGCCGCGCGCGCGTTGTTCCTGGAAGCGGGCGTCTCCGGGCCGAACATAGACCGCTATCTGATCGTCGGCGGTAAAGTTTCGAATCTCGGACGTCTTGTCTACGGCAATATGAGCGGGCGTCTGAAGGGGGACAATAACGCCTTGCCCGAGGAAGGCAAGAGGATCGAAGAGAGGCTGGCGGCGCTCAAGGGAGCCCCGCTCGCCTCTGAGAGCATCGCCGCGATAAAAAAGGAACTCGGCGAGCTCCCAGGCGCTTACAATCCCGACAGTCCGTCTGACAATTGGTTGATGGGCGCCCAAGTGGAGGCCTTGATGACCGGCGCGGCGTCGGGCGCAAAAAAACCCGGAGCCTTCGTAATCAATCGTCCCTTGACCGGCTCCATGGCGGGCCGAGCCGTCGCTTCCGACGAGAGCGGCGTCGTCGCCGTATTCGATGCCCGCGGCAAGCCTACGTACAGCCGCGACATTCTCCAGCAACAGATCGCGATGAACAACGCCAGGGAGGGGATCGAGGGCGCGCCCTCGATTCCCCAGACCGGAATGATGAATCGCGAAACCATCTCGTTCGGATATTGGCAGGCCAGATCCCAGGTCGCCGCCGGCTATAAGCGTCTGCGCATGTCGCGCATGCAGTTGTTGGCCCGGCTTCTCAACGAGGCGGATCAAGTCCTGCCCGACATGTACAACGATGAGCGGGCGCGGGAATGGGAGAGGAAGGCCCGCGGCAAGACCGGAGAGTTCCACGGCCGCGAAATGTCGGTGCTGGACTATGTGGAAGAATCGACGCGCGAGGAGAAATCGCTCATCGACGCCGCCGCCGTTCTGTTAGACAAGCAATTCGACGTACTCGAAGGCGTCCTCGATCAGTTCAAACGCGCCCCGGTGTTGTCCCCGGCTCAGCAGGAAACGCTCAGAAAATCACAGGCCGCCACAGGGAAGGCCCTGATGGACGCCAATCTAACATCGAACCTGAGCCGGCTCATCATACTCGGCAATTACCTCGATCCGGATAAGTCCGAGTTCGCCACTTCGTACCAGAAGCCGATCGAGGAGAGCGGCTTGCCCAAGGAGAGCCAGGCGATGCTCTTGAGCACCTTGCGCGGCGACGTGAGGAGCCGCCAGGAGGACATGGCGCGCGCGCTGTCCGCTACGCGGGATCTGGTGCGAAGAAGCGATCTGACGCCCAAGTCCCAGCAGGTCGTGAACGCGGCGGCGACTTCGGTGGGTCTCGAGTACCAGCGTTACGATGCCGAGACGATGGTCTTTCACAATACCTTCGTCCGCGCCCAGGCGCTGCACGCGATGCAGGACGTCGGCTGGTTCCAGGCGGCAGGCAGGGGAATTTATTCATGGTGGGAAGGGCCCGAATCGGACTATGCGCGCGCGTCGCGCTCCAATGAACGGGATTGGGCCCTCATGCCGCGGGTTCTGGAAAATCTCGCCTATGGCGACATGCGCGGAGCCAAAAAGACCGTCATCGACATGCACCGCGACGCGGCCGCGACTCTGAACCTCGATCCGGCAGACGTCACGGACGCCAAGCGCCTGGACGCGTCGTTCGCGGCGGTGTCCGAAAATCTGGCCAATGTCAAACGGGCCAACACCTATCTCGACGCTTTTTCGACGGTCGCGGAGTGGTCGGTCTATTTGGCTTTCGGTGGCGTCTTCGCGCGCGCCGCCCTGCTCACCTTAGGTAGAGCCTTCGAGTTCGCCGGCGGCCTCGGTCGAGGACTTGCCGAGGCGTCGGCCGGCGCCGGTCCTTGGGTACGCTTTACTCCCGTAGGCTGGTCGGGTCAAATTCTCGGGCGGACCGTCCAGTTCCTCGGGACGGGCGCGGGAGAGATCACCACGCACCTCGCCGCCAACATTTTAAGCGCCGATAGGGCCGCCGAGGCGGCGCGCATCTACGCCGCTTCCCGGAGCATGGCGCAGGCGCGCGCCTACGCTCTGATCGCCGGCTTCGTTCAATCGGCGGTGGCCAGCCTTCCCGGGCATGCGGCGCGCCTGGCGATGTCGTTCGGCTCGACGTACGGCGTGATGGGGGCGTACGGGCTACTCGAACATTCATACCAGAGAAGGGCCTCGCCGTACGGGAGTTGGACCGAGGCTTTCGCCGCCCAGGCCGAAGGTAATCTGGGATTTTTCACGCACGGCTGGATGCCGCTCATATTCTTCGCGGGCCTGCCGGCCACCATCTATCGCGGCCTCCCCTACCTCTCGCGGGGGATGGAGTTCCTCGCGGAGCACAGCGGCTTTGTCGGCACGAGCGTCGCTCTGTTCCAGAGCGGGGGGCGGCTCATCGGAAGCCGATTTTTCAGCGAAGCCGGAATCTGGAGGTCGCCGTTCTTCATGACGACGGAGGAACTGGGGCGAAAAAATTTGAAGAGGCTGGTCGAAAGGATCGGCGACATGCCTTGGATCGGCAAGCCTTTGACGATAGTCTTCGCCCACGCGGACGGATTGGGGAGATTCTTCGCGATCGACGCGGTCATCAAGCAGGCGGGCTGGGAGTACGGCTATCACCTGGGCCGTTGGTCCGGGGAGCAGGACTTCGGCGAACGTCTGAAAGGAGCCAACGCGACCATGAAGATGTGGTCGGAATCGTACTGGTGGATGCTGCTACCCCAACGCCAGGCGGGCGATCGGGTAAGCAACATGGACGCCTACCGCGCGCACACCGGTGTCAGGGCGCTGGAAAAGGAGGGCGGCCGTCTGGCTGAAGTCCTTCGCGCCGAGGAAAACACCACGCTGTATTACACCCGTTCCTGGGTGCAGCGCCTGACCGATCCGGGCGGCTCCGGCTCTTTCCAGGTCAATTCGTTCGCCAAGGACTACGCTCGGCGTCGACTGCTTTGCGAGGTTTTATCCGGCAAGGAGGGCGGGCGGGAGGGAGACGTCCATTTCATGGATTTCTTCCGCGTCTGGCGTTTGCCGCTCGGCGACAAGACGTTCGATCTCAGGGGCTTGAAGGTCGACGCGGACCTGCGCAGCGCGGCCGAATCGGGCATGGCGGCCTCTCTGATCGATCGCGAGAAGGAGGCCTCCGAGTTCCTGGACCCGCGCGCGGTCGGTCGGACGGTCGAACAGGGAGGCCGGAAATATTACGTCTCTCTGGAAGCTCAGGAGGCGCTTGCGTCCGCGATCCTCAACGCGGAGAGCCGCATCGGCCGCAGTCCTTCGGGCCGCTTGTTGGCTCAGGCGCGCGCGGTCTGGGGCCGCAGTATTCGCAGCGCCGAGGAAATGGACGCGCCGGTCGCGGCGCTCGGAGACGCCGTCAGGCGCCTCTCCCCGCAGGCGCCTTCGAAGCCTGCAATCAAAGCGTTCCAGGAGAAAGTGAAGGCGGAACTCGTCCTCGTCGGCAATGGGACTGTCAGCGAGGCTCGGGCCGCAAGGATTCTCGATGAGGCGGTCGCCGGCGCGCGCGAGGCGGTCAGGGGCCAGCCTCACGCCGACGAAATCATCGCGGCCCTGACGGCTCTCGGCGGATACATCGACGGCACGTACCGGCGCTTCAACTACGCCAACACGTCCGAGGGGGTCGAGTCGCGCGTCGACCTCATTCTTACCAGCGTCGGAAATCAATACGCGGCGACTTCCCCGGTGCGCGCCATCGTCGAGCGCTGGCGCGAGAGGTATCAAGCTTGGGCGGAGGAAGATCATCCGGCGCTGGCCGACGATTTCAAGGTCCTGCTTGCGGATTTTAACGCGATACGCAGGGAAGGGGACCATGGTCTTTCGGTCGAAGAGCGCGGAGCGT
Source organism: uncultured Elusimicrobia bacterium (assembly GCA_903874575.1). GTDB lineage: Bacteria > Elusimicrobiota > Elusimicrobia > UBA1565 > UBA9628 > GWA2-66-18. The sequence continues at coordinate 1,115 of CAIQSZ010000004.1, read as the reverse complement.
TGACGGGAGCGCTCCGCGCGCTTTGGGGCGCGCCGTGGGTCGTGCGCGACGACAAGGGCCGGGGCATGTCGGGCTGGCGAGCGGAACAGCTCAAGGGTTTGGTCGAAGTGCTCTGCGGCTACGCCGCGCAGAGCGCCGAAGGCGGCAAACGCGCGAGCATTCGGATCTACGACCTGATTCCGACGGGCGGCGGCAAGACGCTGACGCAGTTCATCGGACTGCTGCCGCTGATCGAGGCCGTGGCCGGTCGGCGCAGATTGCGCCGGCTCGTCTACGCGACCATCCCCGCGTTGAGGGCCCAGGCGATGAACGACTTCACCGCCTTCGGAGTGATAGGTTCGCGTCTCGAGTTCTGCACGCCGGAGGACGTCAAGGCGGAGATCGCGCAGGGCAAGCTGGACGGCAAGGATCCCGCCGCGGAGATGATGTTGATCGGCGACGAGGCGGACAAGTTCCTTTTTGAAGACCCTCAGACGAGCTTGGGCGGGCGCACCGGAGTCATCGCCAGGGTCACGTCGGCGTTTCAGGCCCTCGACGGGCGCGCGGCGGGCGTGCTGGCCCGGCTCAGCGGGGCACGCGACTCACGCACGCTGCGCCTGGCCATCGCCGTCGAGCGTCTGTTGGAACTCGTCTCGCAGGCGGGAGGGCATAACGAGGGGGTAGAGGCCCTTCGAGGAGCGCTCCAAGCGCTGGGAGAGGCGAGAGGGTCCGAGGTGGCGGCGGCCGAGGCGGCGGTGAACGCGCGGCTGGGCGAGCTCAGGGCCGAGATCAATCCGGCTGCGGGCGCCGCCATCCATGAGGAGTTCGAGTCAGTGGAGCTTGCGCGTAAGGCGACGAAGACCGAGGAGGCATTGCGCGCGGATATCCTCAGGGAGTTGGGGGGCGCTTTGGGAGGGACTTTGGGAGGCGCTTTCAGGAGGGACCTGGCCGAACCGGCGTTGAACGCGGAAAATCCGGAGGGCGCCGCGCGCTTGGTTCGCGACGCGTCGGCCGAAGTGGCGCGTCTCGAAAACGAATTGAGGCGTCTCGAAGAGGAATGGACAGGCGCGCGGGAGGATCCGCGGCACGCTTCCGACCTCGCGACGCTCAGAGCTCAGATCGCGATGCACGAGTTG
>CAIQSZ010000003.1 GCA_903874575.1 uncultured Elusimicrobia bacterium | reverse complement strand
CGACCCGACTGTGGACCGGCCCCGAGGCCGCGGGCTTCGCCAAGCTCCACGCCCTGCCGATGACGCTCGCCGCGCGGGCGCGCGGCGGGAAGACGTCCTCATGAAGGTCACGCTCGACAAGATCGCCTCCGTCACGCGCAACGCGCGCATCCCCCGCGAGGTCCTCCTCGACGATGAGATCGCCGCGGAGGAAGGCATGGTCCTGGCCGTGCGCATTCACGGCAAGAAGACCGTCTACAACCAGGTCGAGGACGTGCACGGACGCATGATCGGCCTCAACGACGGCGACGTGATCGCCGCCGTGCTGGGCTCGCGCCGCGCCCTGCGCGGGTACGCCGGCGTGGTGCCCGCCAGCGTGAAGGTGGGCGACCGGCTCGACGTCCTGAACCTGGGCGGCGTCGTCGGGCGCTGCACCTCGGTGAACCTGGAGCTGGGCAAGCCCCTGCAGGCCGAGGTCCTGGGCCAGATACTGCACTTCCCCCACCTGGGCGAGCGCGTCGGCGTCCCCGCCAACATCAAGGACGGCGCCGTCCCCTGGTCGCAGACGCTCGAAAAGAGCGCGCCCATCGTCTACGTCGCGGGCACCTGCATGAACGCGGGCAAGACCTTCGCCTGCGGCGAGGTCATCCGCTTCCTCGCGCGCAAGGGCTACCGCGTGTGCGGCGCCAAGCTCACCGGCGTCAGCCTCCTGCGCGACACGTTGAGCATGGTGGACCGCGGCGCGGTGAAAAGCCTTTCCTTCAACGACGCCGGCGTGGTCTCCACGACCGGGAAGGTCTCCGTGCCCGTCGCGAAGGGACTGATCAACGCGCTCAACAAGGAGGAGCCCGACGTCCTGGTCATCGAACTGGGCGACGGCATCCTCGGCGAGTACGGCGTCCAGGAGATCCTGCACGACGAGGAACTGATGAACGCCGCCTCGGCCCACCTGATGTGCGCCAACGACCCCGTCTCCGCGTGGGGCGCCGTCGAGCTGATCCGCGGCCGCTTCAAGCGCGACGTCCACGTCATCTCCGGGCCGGCCACGGACAACGCCGTCGGCTGCGACTTCATCGAGAACCAGATCGGCGTCGCCGCCATCAACGCGCGCATCGAGCAGGACCGCCTGGGCGAGTTCGTCGAGAAGAAAGTGTTCGGGGGAAAGCCGTCATGAAGAAGACCCGGGTCGGCATCGAGGGCGGGGCGGGGTTCGCGGGCGGAGAACTGATCCGCCTCCTGCTCGGACATCCGCGCGTCGAGATCGCGGCGGCGACCTCGCGGACCTTTCCCGGCCAGCCGGTGTTCCTGGCGCACCCGAACCTGCGCGGCCGCACGGACCTGGCGTTCACGCGCAAGCTGGACTACAAGAGGCTCGACTGCCTGTTCCTGGCGGGCAGCCACGGCGACGCGATGGGCAACGTCCCCGCCATCCTCGCGGAGGCGGGCCCGCGCCTGCGCATCATCGACCTCTCCGGCGACTTCCGCCTGCGCGACGCCGCCCAGTATCCGCGCTGGTACACGCGCGAACACAAGGCCCCGGGCCTGCTTAAGAAGTTCGCCTACGGCCTCGTCGAGCTCAACCGCGCCGAGATCGCCAAGGCGCGCTGGGTCGCCAACCCCGGCTGCTTCGCGACCGCGACGGCGCTCGCGCTCGGGCCGCTGGCCAAGGGCGGCGCCCGCGGCGTCGCGGCGGTCACCGCGGTGACGGGCTCGTCGGGCTCCGGCGCCTCCCCGTCGGCGATCACGCATCATCCGACGCGCCACGACAACCTGCGCGCCTACAAGCCGTTCGCGCACCAGCACGCGCCCGAGGTCGAGCAGATTCTCGAGCGCCTGGCGGGCGGCAGGACGCTGGAGCTTTCTCTGATCCCGGTCTCCGGCCCGTTCGTCCGCGGCATCTACGCGGTATGCCAAGTCGAGCTGCCCAAGGGCTGGACCGAAAAGAAGGTCCAGGACCTGTACCGCGACGTTTACAAAGACAGCGCCTTCGTGCGCCTGGTTCCCGAGCCGCCCTCGCTGAACGCCGTCAACGGCAGCAATCACTGCGACGTGTTCGTCGCCGTCTCCCAGGGCCGCATCGGCGTGATCTCGGCCATCGACAACCTGGTCAAGGGCGCGTCGGGGCAGGCCGTCCAGAACCTCAACGTGATGATGGGCTGGGACGAGACCGAGGGGCTCGGCCACGCCGGCCACTATCCATGAGCGCCGCGACGACCGCCGTCGATTGGAAGGCGCGGGAAGACGCGTTCGTCCTCCCGACCTACGCGAAGTTCCCGTTCGTGCTGGAGCGCGGCGAAGGCTGCCGCGTGTGGGACGACGCCGGCAACGAGTACCTGGACCTGTACGGCGGCCACGCGGTCGCCGCGCTGGGGCACTCGCCCGAGGAGGTCGCCCGCGCGCTGGCCGCGCAGGCGCGCAAGCTCCTGTTCTACTCGAACCTGGTCTACACGCGCGCCCGCGCCGAGGCCGCCCAGGCCCTCGTCGAGTTCTGCGGCGAGCCGGGCTCCCAGGTGTTCTTCTGCAACTCCGGCGCCGAGGCCAACGAGAACGCGATGCGCATCGCGCGCTCGACGACCGGCCGCGCGAAGGTGGTCGCGGCCGAAGGCGGCTTCCACGGCCGCACCGCCGCCGCCCTCGCGGCGACGGGCGCGAAATACCGCAAAGGCCTGTCCGGGCTGGGCGCGGACGTCGTCCACGTCCCCTTCGGAGACCTTGCGGCCGCCGAGGCCGCGCTGAAAGACGCCGCCGCGTTCCTGCTGGAGCCCATCCAAAGCGTGCAAGGCGCGACGACCGCCTCCTCCGAGTATCTGAAGGGCCTCGAGACGCTCTGCAGGGAGAGCGGAGCGCTCCTCATCTTCGACGAGGTGCAGACCGGCCTGGGCCGCGTGGGCGCGCGCTCCGCGCGCCACGCCTTCGGCGCCCGGCCGCACCTGCAGACGTTCGCCAAGGCGCTGGCCTCCGGCGTCCCCGCCGGCGCGGTGCTGGCCGTCCCCGAGGTCTCCAAGAAGGTCAAGCCGGGGGAGCTGGGCTCCACCTTCGGCGGCGGCCCGCTGGCGTGCGCCGCCGTCAAGGCCACCCTCGACGCGATCAGCGCGCGCAAGCTCTGGGAGAACGCCGCCGCGATGGAGACGCTGATCCGCGGGACGTTCGCCTTTCCGCAAATCGTCGAGATCCGCGGCAAGGGTCTGCTCCTGGGGCTGGTCCTGGCGGCCGATTCGAAGCCGGTCCGCGCCGCCCTGCTGGAGAAGCGCATCCTCGTCGGCGGCGCCGACGACCCGAACGTGATCCGCCTCCTGCCGCCGCTCATCGTCGGCCCGGCCGAGGTCACGGCGCTGCGGAGCGCCCTCGCGGAGATCTTCGGCCGGGACGCACGCCCATGAAGCCCCCCCGCCATTTCACGCACCTCAAGGATCTCTCGCCCGAGGAACTGCTCGCGTTGGCCGACAAGGCCCTCGCCCTGAAAAAATCGGCTCCGAAGGACGCGCCGCTGGCCGGCAAGAGCCTGGCGTTCTGCTACATGAACCCGTCCCTGCGCACGCAGGTCTCCTGCGAGGTCGCGACCGCGTCCCTAGGCGGCCACCCGATCACGCTCAGCCTAGGCGCCGGCGCGGGCGGAACCTGGGGCATGGAGTCCGTCGAGGGCGCGGTCATGGACGGCGCGGCGGCGGAGCACCTCAAGGAGGCCGTGCCGGTGCTGGGCCGCTTTTGCGCGGCGCTGGGGCTGCGCTCGTTTCCCGCCGGGGCCTCTTGGGACGAGGATAAGAAGGAGCTCGCGCTGGCCGCGTTCCGGAAATACTCGACCGTGCCGGTCGTCAACCTGGAGTCCGCCAGCGGCCACCCCTGCCAGGCGCTGGCCGACCTGGCGACGATCAAGGAACGCTTCGAGCCGAAGCGGAAGAATTTCCTGCTGACCTGGGCGCCGCACGTGAAGGCCTTGCCCATGGCCGTGCCGAACTCCGCGGCGGAGATGGCCGCCATGGCGGGCATGAACGTGACCATCGCGCGGCCGGAAGGCTACGACCTGGACGCGGAAGTGCTGGAGCGCGTGAGGAGACATTGCGCGGCCCACGGCGCGGCCCTGACGATCACCGACGACGGCCCGCGGGCCTATGAGGGCCAGCACGTCGTCTACGGCAAGTCGTGGGGCGCGCTGTCCGACTACGGCAAGCCGCCCTGCGCCGACGCCGGGTTCCGCGCGAAGTGGATGGTCACCGCCGCGAAGATGAAGAAGTCCGACGGCGCCCTGTTCATGCACTGCCTGCCCGTGCGCCGCAACCTCGTCGTCGCCGACGAGGTGCTGGACGGCCCGTGGTCCGTCGTGCTCGACCAGGCGGAGAACCGCCTCCACGCCGCCAAAGCCGTCCTGCTGGACCTGCTCGTTGCCGCAAGCCGGACCCCCGCCGACGACCATAGGAGACATCCCCGATGACCGACTCGCCCATCATGCTCAAGCAGGCCATTCCCTACATCCGCCTCTACAAGGGAAAGGTCTTCGTCGTGAAAGTGGGCGGCCGCGTCGTCGGCCGCCGCGACACCTTGGACGCGCTCGTCGAGGACGTCAGCCTGCTCCAGCAGGTCGGCGTGCGCGTCGTGCTAGTGCACGGGGGCGGCAACCAGGCGACCGAGCTGGCGCGCAAGCTGGGCTTGGAGCCGGAGTTCGTCGCCGGGCGCCGCATCACCGACGCGCAGATGCTGGAGGTGGCGAAGATGGTCTACGCGGGCACGCTGAACATCGACATCCTCTCCTCGTTCCGCGCGCACCACACGCCGGCGGTGGGCGTGTCCGGCGTGGATGGAGGCCTCATCGTGGCCAACAAGCGCCCGAAGAAAACCCTGGAAAAAAACCCCGGCGAGACCCCCGTCGAGGTGGACTTCGGCTTCGTCGGCGACATCGACTCCGTCGATCCCAAGATGCTCCTCAACCTGCTCGACGCGGGCATGACGCCGGTGATCTCCTGCCTGGGCGCCGACCAGGAAGGCGTCATCCTCAACATCAACGCGGACTCCATCGCCGAGGCGGTCGCGCGCGCGCTCCACGCCGAGAAGCTCATCATCGTCACCGACACCGAGGGCCTGCTCAAGGACGTGAACAATCCGTCCAGCCTGGTGTCCTACACGGACGTCGAGGAAGTGGAGGCGTTCAAGAAGGCCGGCCGCCTGACCGGCGGCATGCTGCCGAAGGCCGACGCCTGCGTCCGCGCCCTGCAAGGCGGCGTGCGCCGCACGCACATCATCAACGGCCTCAAGCCGGGCGCCATGCTGCGCGAGATCTTCACCAACGCCGGCTGCGGCACCATGATCGTCGAGAAGCGCGAGCGCCAGGCGTATCAGCAGGTGGAGTTGACGCCGGACGCGGAGAAGGCCGCCGCGTGATCCTCGCCGTCGAGCTCCTGCGGGACCTCGTCCGCATCCCCTCGCCCAGCGGGCGGGAGGATGCGGTCGTCGCCCGCCTGGAGGACGAGTTCAGACGGCTGGGCTGGACGCCCCAACGCCACGGCCGCAACCTCACCGCCCTGCTGGACGGCGGCCCGGGGCCGCTGCTCCTGCTGAACTCGCACACCGACACCGTGCCCGTGGGCGAGAACTGGACCAAGGACCCGCACGCGGCGCAGGTGGAAAACGGCCGGATCTACGGCCGAGGGGCCAACGACGCGAAGGGCTGCCTCGCGGCGATGATCCTGGGCGCCGCGCAGGCGTTCGCGAAGGACGCGCCGAAAGGACGCGTGCTGGTGGCCGCGTCGTGCGAGGAGGAGGTCCTGGGCAAAGGCCTCGAAAAGCTGCTGCCGCTGCTGCCGCGGCCCGACGCCGCGGTCGTCGGCGAGCCCACGGGCCTCAACCCCGCGGTCGCGCAGAAAGGCCTCATCGTGCTGGAGATCGACGCGTCCGGCCGCGCCGCCCACGCCGCGCACGGCGGCGGCGTCAACGCCGTCGAAGGCGCGGCGCGCGACGTCCTGGCGCTGTCGAAGCTGCGCTTCGACAAGGTCCACCCCGCGCTGGGCGCGCCCACGCTGAACGTCACCCAGATTTCCGGCGGCTCGAGCCACAACGTCATCCCCGACCGCTGCACCTTGGTCGTCGATATCCGCACCACGCCCGATTACGCCCCCGACGAGATCGTCGCCCGGGTGCGGGAGGCCGTCGAGGGTTCGGTCCGCGTGCGCTCGTCGCGCTTGGACTCGGTGGCGACGGACCCGGCGCACCCGGTCGTGCAGGCCGCGCTGGCGGCCAACCCGGCCGGCAAGCCCTACGGCTCCCCCACCCTCTCCGACTGGGTGTTCCTGAAGGGCGTCCCGACCGTAAAGGCGGGGCCCGGCGATTCGCGGCGTTCGCACACGCCCGACGAATACCTCGAGGTCGCCGAGCTGGAGGCGGGCGTCCGGTTCTACGAGGCGCTCATCCGAAATTATTTCTTGAAGGCGGCCCCATGAAGAAGCTTTGGCAGACCAAGACGGACCTGGACGCCGCCGTGGAGGCGTACACCGTCGGCGACGATCCGGCGCTCGACTCCCGGCTGCTCCGCTACGAAGTCTACGGCTCGCTGGCGCACGCGGCGGGACTGGCGTCCATCGGCGTGCTCGCCAAGAGGGAGCACGCGGCCCTGCGCGCCGAACTGACGCGGCTCCACGACCGCCCCGGAGCCTTCGCGGTGACCCGCGCGCAGGAGGACGTTCATACCGCCGTCGAGCAGCGGCTGACCTCCAGGCTGGGCGAGGTCGGCGCGAAAATCCACGCCGGACGCAGCCGCAACGACCAGGTCCAGGTGAACCTGCGCCTGTTCCTCAAGGACCGCCTCCTGCGCCTGCACGCGCGGGCCGGGGAAGCGGCCGCGGCCTGGGCCGCCTTCGGCCAGCGCCACGACCGCGTCGTCATCCCGGGCTATTCGCACCTCCAGCGCGCGATGCCCACCACCCTCGGCCACTGGGCCGCGTCGCACGCCGAGGCGCTCTGGGACGGCCGCCGCGCGCTGCGCTTCGCCTTCGACGAGGCCGACGCCTGCCCGCTGGGCTCCGCCGCAGGCTACGGCGTCATGCTCCCGCTGCCGCGCGCGCGCGTCGCCAAGCTGCTCGGCTTCGGCCGCGTCCAGCGCAACACCCTGCGCGTCCAGTCCGGCCGCCCGCGCCTTGAGGCCGCGGCGGTGTCGTCGCTATGCCTGCTGGCCCGGGACCTAGGCACGCTGGCGTGGGACCTGTCGCTGTTTTCGACGGCGGAGTTCGGCTTCGTGAAGCTCGACGACTCGTTCACCACCGGCTCCAGCATCATGCCGCAGAAAAAGAACCCCGACGTGGTCGAGCTCACGCGCGCCCGCGCCGCGCTGTTTCCCGGCTGGCTGAGCCAGATCCTGGCCGTCGGCGCCCTGCCGTCCGGCTACCACCGCGACTACCAGCTGACCAAGGGCCCCCTGTTCGCCGCGCTGGACGCGATGGACTCCATGCTCGACATCGTCGCCCGCCTGCCCGCCTCCCTGACCGTGGCCGAGGCCCGCTGCGCCGGCGCCGTCACCGAGGACCTGCTCGCCACGCACGAGGCGGTCGCCTTGGTGCGCGAGGGCGTCCCCTTCCGCGACGCCTACCGCGCGGTCGCCGAAAAAGCCCGCGCGCGCGCGGGCGAGCCCCGCGTCGTGCGCGACGTCCCCCTGCCCGACTATCCCGGCGCCCCCGGCCGCCCCGACTGG
>CAIQSZ010000002.1 GCA_903874575.1 uncultured Elusimicrobia bacterium | reverse complement strand
TGACGGCGTGCGTGGTTTCCGTGCTGCTCTGGGTTTTCTTCGTGGGAATCGCGGGAGTTCGGTGAAGTCCGGCTTCCACGCCAAGCGCCTAGTCAAGCATCTGGCCGAGAAGGGGCGCTCGCTCTCCCCGTTGACCATCCTCACGCACGACCATCCCGACCCCGACGCGCTGGCCAGCGCGTGGGCGCTTGCCTACCTCGCCCAGCATGTCGGCAAGATCCGCAGCCGCATCGTCTACGGCGGCATGATCGGCCGGGCCGAGAACCGGATGATGGCCGAGAGCCTGGGGGTCCCGGCGCGGGCCTTGCGCAAGGGGGAACTGGCCGGCGTTCCGCACTTGGCGCTGGTGGACAGCCAGCCGCCGTTCAAGAATAATCGCTGTCCTCCGCGCCGCATCCCCGAACTGATCATCGACCATCATCCGCGTCATGCCGACACGCAGGCCGATTTGGCGCTCATCGACGAGAGCGTGGGCGCGACGACGACCATCCTGGTCGAGGCGCTGGTCGCGGCCGGCCTGAGGGTGCCGGGCCGCCTGGCCACCGGCATCGTCTATGGCATCGGTTCGGAGACGCAGAACCTGGGCCGCGAGGCCACGACGCGCGACATGAACGCCTACCAGTTCTTCTGGCCCAAGGCGCACCTGAAGACCTTATGGCGCATCTCGTACCCTCAGCGTTCCGAGGCTTTTTTCGAGACTTTGGCGCGAGGCATCCGCGAAGCGTTCATCGTGGGCCGGACGGTCGGCGTCCATCTGGGCGAGGTCAACACGCCGGACCGCGTCGCGCAGATGGCGGATTTCCTGCTCACGCTTGAGAAGATGTCGTGGTCCATCGTCACCGCGCGCTATCAGGGCCGCCTGCACGTCTCCCTGCGATCCAACGACCCGGGCGCGGGCGCGGGCCGCCTGCTCAAGCGCCTGCTGGGCGGGGGCAACCGCGGCGGCGGCCACGCGATGATCGCCGGGGGCTCGCTCGAGCTGGGCGCGGTCCCGGATGAGAGCGCCTGGCGCGAAGCCGAGGACAAGGTCGTCGCGGACTTCTGCGTCGGCCAGCACCTCGATCCGCTGGCGCGGCGCTGGCCCTTCCGCGTCTGACGCGCGTCGACCTCGGAGCGGCTTTTAGGCGGCGGACGTTCCCCGGCGCTTCTTCACCTCGGCGGCGATCAGCGGGATGAGTTCGGCGTAATCGCCCTGCACGGAGACGTTGGCCAGCTGCATCAGCGGGCAGTCCTTGTCCGTGTTGACGGCGACGATGGTGCCGGACGAGGACATGCCGGCCAGGTGCTGGATTTGGCCGGAGATGGCGACCGCGATGTACAGCTTCGGGCGCACGCTGCGGCCGGTCAGGCCGACCTGGTTCTTGTAGGCGATCCAGCCGGAGTCGACGGCCGCGCGGCTGGCGCCGACGGCGGCGCCGAGGGCGTGAGCCAGCTCGAACAGGGGCTTGAAGCCCTCGGCGGAGCCGAGGCCGCGGCCGCCGGAGACGATGCGCTCGGCCGAACCCATGTCGATCTCGTTGGAGCTCTCGGGGACGAAGCCCGCGAACACGGTCTTCGTCGCGCCCGGGTCGAAGGCGACGGGGACGATCTCGGCCTTGGACGGGCCGGCTTCGGCGCGGGGGAAGGCCATCGGGGCGAGGGTGATCACCGCGACGGGCGTCTTGAATTGCACTTCGCAGACCAAGTTGCCCGAGAAGTACGGGCGCGTCGCGGCGCCGTCGGGCCGGATTTCGGCGACGTCGCAGGCCAGCCCGGCCTTGAGCAGGACGGACAGGCGCGCGGCGAGCGCGCGCCCGGCCACGTTCGACGCAAGCAGGATTTTCCCGTAGCCCTCTTTCGAGGCGACGGCCGCGGCGGCCTTGGCGAAGACCTCCTCGGTGAAGCCCGCCAGCGACGGGTGCTCGACGGCGAAGACCTTGTCCACGCCGCGCGAGGCGACGTCGTCGGCGAGGGCGGACGTCTTGTCGGAAAGGACGACGGCGGCGAGAGGCTCCTTCAGGGCGTCGGCGAGCCCGCGGCCCGCGGCGATCAGCTCGAAGGTCGCGGGCGGCAGCTTTCCGCGCTGGGATACGGCGACGACGAGGATTCCTTTGTTGGCCATGGCCTTAGATGAGCTTCCTTTCGATCAGAATATCGACCAGCTTGGCCGCTTTCTCGGCGGCGGTCGCGCCTTCGACCTTCACGCCCGCGGGACGCGCGGGGGGGACGCAGGCCTTCAAGACGGCGGAGCCCGAGCCGGCGGCGCCGACCTGCGCGGGAGCGAGCCCGAGCTCGGCCGCGCCCCACTTCGGGAACACGGCCTTCTTGGCCGCCATCTTGCCCTTCAGCGAGGGCAGGCGCGGCTCGTTGAGTTCCTTGACCGTGGCGAGGCAGCCCGGCAAGGTCAGCTTGACTTGATCGACGCCGTCTTCCATGGCGCGGGAGACGACGACGGAGGTCTCGTCGACGGCGTCGATCTTCTTGACCGCGGTCGCGCTGGGCCAATCCAGCCATGCGGCGGTCTGGACGCCGACGGCGCCGGAGCCCACGTAGCTGCTGTTCTTGCCGAACAGCGCCAGGTGGACCGGCTTCTCGGCGTGCAGCTTCTTGATC
>CAIQSZ010000001.1 GCA_903874575.1 uncultured Elusimicrobia bacterium | reverse complement strand
GGAAATGCAGATCGCCGCGTCGGCGTCGCCTCCGGCGTGGGCCCGGCCGTGAACGCTCTGGGCGTACTGCGCGGTCGCGCTCCGGTGGCATTGGGCGCACAGCGCCGGGCCCAGCTTGCGCGGCCTCTGCATGGCGTGGTTGCCGTGGCAGGCCACGCAGGCGTTCTTGCGATCGGAGAAAAGGACTCCATGGACTCCGGCCTTTAGTTTCCCGAGCGGGCCCGCGTGGCACGAAGAGCAGTCGACTTTTTTGACCGGGGAGGGATGCGGGTACTCCTTAATATCGGCATGGCAGGACGAGCATGCCTTGCCCCCGTGCGGCGAGACCGCGAAAGCCTTGCCGTCCACGAACGGCTGCCCGCCGTCTTTCGCGCCGTGACAGGCCAGGCAGGACTCCGCATCCGGCGTCAGGCCGGAGGCGAGGAGCGGTCGGGTCCCGACCGAACAGGCCGCCAAGAGGAGCGCGACGGCGAGGTTCCTTGTCATGACGATTCGGGTGCCGCGCCCGCCCCGGAGAAGGACGGCCTCCGGGGCGGCGTGGGCGTGTCGGATCGGATTATTTCGCCTGCGCGCGCAGGTACTTGGCGACGGCCGCGACTTCGTCTTCCGTCAGCTTACCCTTGTATGCGGGCATTTTGTTGAGGCCTTCAAGCGTGATCTTCGCGATCTCCGCGTCGGTCTTCGCCAAAGTGTCCTTGTCGAGCAGGTCGAGCGCCGCCGGATCGACATGGAAGGCCTTGGCCTTCGCGGCGTCGCCTTTCGCGTCCTTGCCGTGGCAGACGACGCACTTGGCGTACAGCGCCGCCCCGTCCGGTTTCGCCTCGGTCTTGGGAGAGGCGAGACCGCGGATGAAGGTGACGACGCCGGCGACCTGCTCGTCGGTCAGCTTGCCCTGGTAGGCGGGCATCTTGTTGAGCCCCCCGAGGATGACCTTCGTCAGGTCGGCGTCGGTCTTCCCGGCGGTGGCGGCGTCCGTCAAGTCGAGCGCGGCCGGATCGAACTTGAGGGTCTTGACCATGGCGGCATTGCCCTTGCCGTCCTTGCCGTGGCAGGACGAACACTTGCCGGCGAACGCCTCGGCGGGGGCCAGCGGCTTGGGCGCGTCCTCGGCCCGAACCGTTCCCGAGATCGTCATGTACAGCGCGGCCAGCAACGCCGCCTTGCATGTCTGCTTGATGGTCATGTTCTCTCCGTCCGAGTTATTCAGTCGAACTCTTACCTCGGTAGCAACATTCCGTCCTATTTTCGGCTGTAATGTTGCTCTGAACGGACGGCACGCTCAATGCTCCCTAAAAAAATCCGTTCCGCGTTGCGGACGCTGGCCTCGCCGGAGTTGACCGTCGCGGCGCTGGCGGCGCTGATGGTGCTGGTGACCGCCTGCACGTTGGCGCAAACGCGTCTCGGCAACTTCGACGCCGTGAAGGTTTATATCCGTTCCGCTTTCATCTGGTGGGAGCCGGCGCGTTCCTCGTGGCGCGTTCCCTTTTCCCGGGAGGAGCTTCGGTCGGCCTTTTGCTGCTGACCAACTTGCTCGCGGCCCACTGGCTGCGTCTGGAACGCAGCCGGCGCAAGGCCGGGATGTGGCTCGCCCACCTCGGATTGATTCTGCTTTTCGCCGGAGAGTTCGCCGCCGCCGCGTTCCGGACGGAAAGCCGCCTCGCGCTGCAGGAAGGCCGGCCTAAAAACTACTCCGAGGAAACGCACCGCGCCGAATTAGTTCTGATGGACGCGGCCGATCCGGCGCGCGACAAGGTCTATGCCGTCCCGCGCGAACTGTTCAACCGTCCGGGCGACGTCCGGGACGCGCGCATGCCGGTCGCTTTGCGCGTGCTCCGCGTCGAAGCTTCGCCCGCCGACGGCGACGGCGGAGCCGGGAGGGTCGTCGCCGACGTGGAAGCGCTCGACGCGGGACGCAGCCTCGGCGTCTGGCGGCTCTTGGACGGTTCGGGAACTTCCCGTGAATTTACGTCGGCCGGACGCGTCTGCCGGCTGGCCGTCCGGCCCGCGCGGCGTTATTTCCCGTATACGCTGACGCTCGAGAAATTCCGCCGCGATGTTTATCCGGGCACCGACATTCCGAAAAATTTCTCGAGCCGGGTGCGCCTGTCGGACCCGGACAAGGGCCCGGACCGCGGCGTGCTGATCTCCATGAACAGCCCGCTGCGCTACGGCGGCAGGACTTTTTACCAGAGCGGTTTCGGCATGAACGATACGCTGTCCGTCTTTCAAGTCGTCGAAAATCCGAGCCGGCGGCTGCCGTACGTTTCCTGCGTCATGGTCGCCGTCGGACTTCTGATTCACTTCCTATCCCGCCTTCGCCGCGGGCCGAGGCGCGCGGGAGCATGAGGCGCCGGCTGCCGCGGCTGGCCTGGGCCTTGGCCGCGCTGATCGCGCTGAGCGCCGCCCGTCCGCCGCAGAGGCGCGATTTCGACGGCGCCGCCCTGACCGTTTTGCCCGTCCTGCACGACGGCCGCGTGAAGCCGCTCGATACGGTGGCCCGGGCGTCCATGCTGACTTTGCTCGGCAAGCAGAGGGTCCAAGCCGCCGACGGGCGAACGCTCGAGCCCGGACCTTGGCTGCTGGAAACGATGCTGAGGCCAAAAGAGGCCGACCGCATCAAGATATTCAGGGTCGACGATCCGGACGTCCTCGGCCTTTTCGGCAGGAGCACGGAGGACGGACGCTATTACTCGTTCGACGACATGGCGGGCGCGATACGGTCGATCCGCGCCCAAGCCGCGGCCGCGGCGGACATAGACGCTTCCCGGCGCGGCCGTTTCCAATCCGCGGTGCTTCGCCTGGAGGAAAGTCTGACGCTTTATCAGGGCCTGAAAAACACTTTGCAGGCGGAAGACACGGACAGTCTCTCGGACGAATTGGCCGCCGTCGTCCGGCGCGGCCGGCCTGCGGAGTTCGTCGAACGCTGCCGCTTTCTGGCGCGGGCGGCCGTCTTCCGTCCTCTTGCGCCGCTCTCCGGCGAGGAGCCCCGGGACTTCGACAGCGTCGGCGCGGCGCTTCTTTCCGTCGTCGAAGGAGCCGCGCCGCACCCGGCATTGGCCCGCCTGGCCGTCGTCTCCGACGCCTACCGCCGCGCCGACAAGGCCGTCTTCGACGCCGCCGCGGCCGACTATGCCGCCTGGGTGGAGGAGCGTCTGCCGCGCGCCTCGGCGCGAGCGCGCCGGGAAGCGCTCTTCAACCGCGCGGAACCTTTTTACTTGGGCATGCTGTTGTACGGGCTCGCTCTCCTTCTTTCATTCATGTCTTGGCTGGTTTGGCCCGAGGAACTGCGGCGCGGCGCGTACGGCCTTCTAGCGGCGGCCTTGGGTCTTCACACCGCGGGTCTGGCGGTTCGGATGTGGCTGGAAGGCCG